>JAIPGM010000005.1 GCA_021735655.1 Candidatus Omnitrophota bacterium
GGTATTTGAAGATTTTAGTAATTTTAAATTACAATCTGATAAAAAAGTTTACCATTTATCTCCAGCCTAATGTAGGGCTTGCGATAAATGGCTTGATATTTTGAGAGTAGAATATACTGGACAATTAACATAGGAGGAAATATGGCTAGAGAATACTTAACCCCTACTGAAGCAGCTAAGATACTTAACCTATCACGCCAAGCAGTAATTGAACGAATTAAGGCTGGTTCGCTTTATGCTGAACGGGTTGGTAAACGCTACATCATCCCCCGGAATCAACTCCCTTCTGAAAACGAGACTTTAAACATCAAGAAACCAGCTGAAATCGGAATTTCTCTAAATAAAAAATCGCGAAAAGAGGCTATCAAAAAAGTCTTAGACAAAATAGCCAAAGATAACATCAGAACAATCCAACTTTGGTTTGTTGATATCTTAGGAATATTAAAGTGTGTCTCAATAACTCAAGGTGAATTAAAGGAAGCCCTTGATCACGGCAAAGGCTTTGATGGCTCGTCAGTGACCGGATTCGCTGAAGCCCAAGAATCCGATATCCTCGCTTTGCCTGATCCCTATACTTTTAAAGTATTGCCTTGGACAGCAAAAGACAATCCAATTGCCAGGATGTTTTGTGATATTTTAAATACTGACTCAACTCCCTATGCCGGAGACCCCCGTTATGTTCTAAAGCGATCTTTGGCCCGAGCTGAGAAACTGGGGCTTACTTTCTTTGTCGGACCGGAGTTAGAATATTTTTATTTCAAATCCGACAAAAAACCAGAAGTAATCGACGAAGGGTCATATTTTGAACTAATCCCTAATGATCTCGCTGATGTCTTAAGAAACAAAACCGTACGAATACTAGAAGAAATGGGCATTGAAATGGAAGCAACCCACCATGAGGTAGCCCCTTCCCAACATGAAATAGATCCCAAATATAACGACGCCCTTACCATGGCTGATAATGTAATGACCTGTAAATACGTAATCAAGGAAATTGCCCAACAAAACGGGGTTTATGCAACTTTTATGCCTAAACCTCTATTCGGTGAAAATGGCTCTGGCATGCATGTTCATCAATCACTTTTCAAAGGCGAAAAGAACGCCTTTTTTGATAAAAAAGATAAACACCATTTGTCAGCTATAGCTAAAAATTTCATTGCCGGTGAGCTTAAGCATGCGCGAGAAATATCCTCGCTTACCGCTCAATGGGTAAATTCCTACAAAAGATTGGTCTCCGGTTATGAAGCACCAGTCTATGCCTCCTGGGCTCAAAAGAACCGTACTGCTCTATTAAGGGTTCCTCTCTATCGACCAGGCAACGAAAAGGCAACTCGAGTCGAATTGCGCTGTCCAGATCCGGCCTGTAACCCTTACCTTGCTTTTGCCGTAATGCTGGCAGCCGGACTAGAAGGAATCGAAAAAAAATACGAAATTCCTGCACCGGTTGAACCAAACATCTATCATATGGCCATGGAAGAAAGAGAAAGACGAGGATTGACTTCTCTACCGGGGAATCTCTTTGAAGCAATTATCGAAACAGAAAAAAGTAGCTTCGTAAAAGACACCCTCGGTGAACATATCTTCAATCGTTTCTTATTCAATAAGAAGAAAGAATGGGAAGAATACCGTACTCAAATCACCGAACACGAAATTAAAAAGTATTTACCTTTACTTTAAAAATACTTTTCTAAAATAATTTTTACTCTTTCAGCGATAGCCAAGCAAGCGGTTAAGCCGGGAGATTCAATGCCAATCAAGTTAATAAAACCCGGTAGGCCTTTTTGGCTTTCTTCAGAAATCACAAAATCCCTGAAAGCTTCATCCTCCTTCTGCAATTTAGCCCTTACCCCAACTGTATCCGGTATTAAATCTTCAAGTTCTAAAGACGGTAAGATTTTTTTTACTGAATTGTAAAAATTGACCTTGTCAGTTTCATCGATATTGTAGTCAATTTCTGAAATATACTTTGCATCCGGACCCAAGCGTAATCCGCCGACTAGATCCGGAGTAACATGAATACCTAAGTCTATCTTTGTTGCCGGTGGGTAAACTAAATGCTTTATTGAAAACTTCTCAGGCTTCTTAATTCTAAAGTATTGCCCTTTACAGTAGCTAAGTTTGTAGTTTTCAGCTTGAATATTAATTCCTGCCATTTCTGCTATTTTATCAGAACAAAGACCAGCAGCATTAACTACTATTTTACTTTCAAAGGAAAAAGACTCTCCGTTAGGCTCTTTTACCATAACTTTATAGCCAGAACTCTGCTTATCAATTCCAACAACTTCAGTCAAAAAAGAAAAAGTTACCCCTTGTTGCTTAGCTCGATTATAAAGAAAATTCATTAAACCATGAGAATCTATTATTCCAGAGTTAGGAGAAAAAAGGACTTTTTTGGCTCGAACTTGTGGCTCTAAGCGACATAATTCGGCTGGATCTAAAAAGTTTAAATTCTTAACTCCACTATTTAAAGCATTGTCATAAATTGCTTCTATTTTTTGAACTTCATCTTGGTTGCAAGCAACAACTAACTTTCCTAAACGCTTAAAAGAGATGCCTTGTTCTAGGCATAACTGATACAAAAGCTTGTTGCCTTGAATGCAGGTTTGAGCTTTTAACGATCCTGACCGGTAATAGAGGCCGGAATGGATTACTTCGGAATTTCGTGAGCTTGACTCCTGTCCGAAAGAATCATTCTTTTCGATAGCAACAATATTTTGGTTAAACTTAGAAAGCTGAGAAGCTATGCTTAGGCCAACGACCCCGGCTCCAATTATGGTAATATCATTCTGCTGCATTTTCCTTATTATAATCGAAAAATGGTAGAAACAAAATAGTAATTACCGCTTGAGCAAGGCAGCCTTAATGAAATCCCTAAATAAAGGGTGAGCAGAGTCAGGTTTAGATTTAAATTCAGGATGGAACTGGCAAGCTACAAACCAAGGATGGTTTTTTAATTCAATTATCTCAACTAAATTCTTTTGAGGATTAATCCCTGAAAAAATCATACCTGCCTTTTCCATTAAATCTCTATATTTATTATTAAACTCATAACGATGTCGATGGCGTTCAGAAATTTTTTCTTTCTTATAGGCCTTGTAAACTGTCTCTTTTTTCTTCAAGCAACAATCGTAAGCACCCAAACGCATCGTTGCCCCCTTGTCGCTTAGCATCTTTTGATTTTCAAGTATTGAAATAACCGGATATTTAGTATTTTTATTAAACTCTGAAGAATTTGCATTTTTCAGTCCACAAACATTACGCGCAAATTCAATTGCTGCCGTCTGCATCCCTAAACATATGCCTAAAAAAGGAATTTTATTTTCCCGGGCGAATTTAACTGCTTTGATCTTTCCTTCGATGCCACGGTTACCAAAACCACCCGGGATTAAAATTCCTTTAACTTCTTTTAAATATTTCAAAGCATCTTTCTTTTCAATATCTTCAGAGTCAACTTTCTTTATCGAAAGTTTTACGTTATTCTCAATTGCCCCATGGACTAAGGCCTCATAAATTGACTTATAGGCATCCTGGAGGGCTATATATTTTCCAACAACTGCAATTTCAACCTTTTTTGTCGGAGATTTAACTCTCTTAAGCATCTTAATCCAATCGGTCAAGTTATCTTCTGGACATTTTAGATTAAGTAACCTAATAATTAACCTGTCTAGTCCCTCCTTCTTGAAAGCAACCGGAACCTCATAAATACTTTTTACATCAATAGCAGTAACCACCGCCTCCTTATCGACATTACAAAAAAGAGAAATTTTTTCCCGTGCCTCTTTATTGAGATTTCTTTCGGTTCTGCAAACAATAATATCGGGAATAATTCCTATCTCACGAAGTTTACCAACACTATGTTGGGTCGGTTTAGTTTTAATCTCTCCGGCCGACTTTATATAAGGAACTAATGTTACATGGATGTTAATTGCATAGTCGCGACCTAAATCAAGTCGCAGCTGTCTAATTGCCTCCAGGAAAGGGAGTCCCTCGATATCCCCTACAGTCCCTCCGATTTCAACAATTACAACATCAACCTGCTGTTTGGTGGCAACTTTGATAATACCTTTTTTTATCTCATCGGTTATGTGAGGAATAATCTGAACAGTTTTTCCTAAATAATCACCGTGTCTCTCTTTGGAAATAACCGAGTAATATATTTTTCCAGTAGTAATATTATTATCTTTGGTTAACTTAGAATTAGTAAAACGTTCATAGTGTCCTAGATCTAAATCAGTCTCTGCTCCGTCGTCGGTAACGTAAACCTCTCCGTGTTGAAAAGGATTCATGGTCCCCGGATCAACATTAATATAAGGATCACACTTGATAATTGTGACTTTAAGCCCCCGGGATTCAAGAAGCTTGCCAATTGCAGCCGCAGCAATCCCCTTGCCTAAACTCGATACGACACCACCGGTAATAAAAATATATTTTGCCATTACCTCCTCCTTTCTAAAGATCGTTTAGAAAACTTTTTAGGAATTTTTGTCGGATATTTACCACTAAAACAAGCTGCGCAAAACTTATCTTTCTCCAAAGGCATAGATTTTAACATACCCTCAAGGCTTAGATACTCCAAACTGTCTAAACCGATAAATTTTTTAACCTCTTCAATCGTACGACTCGAAGCTATTAACTCTTTCTTTGTCGGAAAGTCTATCCCATAAAAACAAGGTGATATGATTGGCGGGCAACTTACCCGCATGTGGATTTCTTTAGCCCCGAACTCCCGTAAAGTTCTCACTCGACTCTTGGAAGTTGTTCCTCGAACAATTGAATCCTCAATAACTACTATTCTTTTACCTTTCAAAACATCTCTAATCGGATTAAGCTTCACTCTAACTCTAAAATCTCTAATATATTGAGACGGTTGAATGAAAGTTCGTCCAATGTAATGATTACGAATCATGCCAACCTCCAAGGGTATACCGCTTTCTTCAGCATAACCCATAGCTGCATAGTTTCCCGAATCAGGAACCGGCATCACTATATCAGCGTCTACCGAGCATTCTTGGGCAAGTTGTCTACCTAACTGTTTACGCGCTAGATAAACGTTGTTGCCAAAAATATTGCTATCCGGCCTGGCAAAATAAATATATTCAAAAATACATGACGCTTGATTGCTTTTAGCAAATGGCTTTACCGACTCCAAACTATCTTTTTTTATAAATACTACCTCACCCGGGGCAACATCTCTAACATAAGTAGCACCAATTAAATCTAAAGCACATGTTTCGCTAGCTAACACATAAACTCCATCAAGTTTTCCTAAGCAGAGTGGACGAAATCCCTGAGGATCTCTTGCTCCAACTAAAACATCATCCACCATTAATGTTAACGAATAGGCCCCAGCAAGTTTAGAAAGAACTTCAATAACTTTATCTTTAGTACTTTTATTGGACGATTTAGCTAAAAGATGGACAATCACCTCTGAATCCATGGTGCTTTGGAAAATAGAACCCTTCTCTTCTAACTCCTTGCGCAAAACTGAAGTATTGGTGAGATTCCCATTATGAGCAATAGCTATGTGGCCTTTTTTATGATTAACCAAGAAAGGTTGAATATTTTTAGAAATGCTTGATCCGGTCGTTGAATAACGGACATGTCCGACAGCTACATCTCCCCGCAGAGCTTTTATTGCTCGTTCATCAAAAACATCACCAACCAAACCCATAGCCTTATGATATCTGACTCGCCGTCCGTCATAAGTAACCACCCCGCAGCTTTCTTCGCCACGATGCTGAAGTGCATACAATCCTAAATAAGCCAAACGCGAAGCATCTTTATGTCCAATAACACCAAATATTCCACACATTTTATTATTTCACTCCTTTTGTCAGCTAATATATTCCTGTATTGATTTAACTCCTAATTCACCCTTTAGCGCCGACTCTATACCATTAACTGCTGCCTGGGCACCCTGAATCGTAGTGATACAAGGAATTCCATACATTACTGCCATGCTCCTTATCGATTTCATATCTGACTGACCTCTTTGGCCAGAAGGTGTATTTATTATTAATTTTATTTCGCCGCTCTTAATTAAATCCAATAATTGGCCATCGCCTTCGCTAATTTTTCCAACCTCTTTGGCTAAGATATCGTTGGAACGAAAAACTTTACAAGTGCCCCTGGTTGCCAATATTTTAAACTTCATATCCTTTAGCTTCTTAGCTATAAAAACAATACTTCTTTTATCGTCATTTTTAACACTTATAAATATTTTTCCTTCTAACGGCAAAGCTTGACCAGCTGCTACCTGTGACTTATAAAAAGAAGCTCCGAAAGAACTATCTATACCCATAACCTCACCGGTTGACTTCATTTCAGGGCCCAGGAGTATGTCTACTCCGGAAAACCTTGAGAATGGCAAAACCGACTCTTTTACCCCACAATGGAAAATTTCCTTCTCCTGAGTAAAACCAATTTCATTCAATGTCTGACCAACCATAACCCTAGCAGCAATCTTAGCTAAGGCTACTCCAGTAACTTTACTCACGAAAGGTATTGTTCTTGAAGCCCGCGGATTTACTTCCAAAACATAAACGATATCGCCTTTTACGGCAAACTGGATATTAATTAACCCACAAACTTTCAATTCCTTTGCTAAAAGATGTGTATGTTTTCTTATTGTCCCTATAATTTCATCACTCAACGTGTGTGGCGGAATAACACAGGCTGAATCTCCAGAATGAACACCAGCCTCCTCAATATGCTCCATAATGCCACCGATAACCGTATCTTTTCCATCAGAAACAGCATCCACATCTACCTCCACTGCATCTTCCAAAAATTTATCAATCAATATCGGGCGGCCTCCCGAAATATTAACTGCCCCTTTGACAAATTGATCTAAAGATTTTTCATCATAAACTATCTTCATTGATCTTCCACCTAATACATAAGAAGGTCTAACTAAAATTGGATAACCGATTTCTTTAGCTATCTTTCGGGCAGATTCTTTTGAAATAGCTGATCCGTTTGGTGGTTGGTTAAGGCCCAAATCTTTTATTAATTCCGAAAACTTATCTCTATCCTCGGCTCGGTCAATAGAAGATACTGCTGTACCAATAATTGGCGCACCAGCCGCCTCCAATTTTTTAGCTAGATTAAGCGGAGTCTGACCGCCCAATTGCACTATTACCCCTTGAGGCTTCTCCTTTTCGATAATATTCATTACATCCTCAAAGGTCAATGGCTCAAAATAAAGCTTATCCGATGTATCGTAATCGGTTGAAACTGTCTCAGGATTCGAATTAACCATAATTGTTTCAAATCCAGCCTCCCTAAGCGCAAACGCAGCATGACAACAGCAATAATCAAATTCTATGCCTTGCCCAATACGATTAGGCCCACCACCCAAAATCATTATTTTTTTGTTCTGAGAAACTCTAGTCTCATCTTCAGTCTCATAAGTAGAATAATAATATGGTGTATAGGCCTCGAACTCGGCCGCACAGGTATCAACCAACTTAAAAGTAGCGGTAACGCCTTTTTCTTTTCGTAACTTATTTATCGATAACTCATCCGACCCAATCAAATCAGCTATCTGGCGATCACTAAATCCGTACTGCTTGACCTTCTTTAAAAAAACAGCATTTAGATCTTTATTGCTTTTAATTTCTTCCTCAAGCTCAACAATCTGCTTTATGTTATCGATAAACCAAAGGTCTATACCCGTCTGTTCAACAATATCATCCAACTGCCAGCCTTTCTGAATAGCGTACTTAATATAAAATATTCTTGAGGCATTTGGCTCTTTTAACCTTAAGCTGATTTTCTCATCGGAAACTTCTTTATAATCTGACTTGTTGTCCAGCCCGGTATGGCCAATCTCTAATCCTCGCAAACCTTTTTGAAGGGCTTCCTTAAAAGTTCGACCAATAGCCATAGTTTCTCCGACTGACTTCATTGATATCCCCAAAATATCCTTTGCCTCGGGAAACTTTTCAAAAGTAAAACGGGGAATTTTAACTACACAGTAATCTATCACCGGCTCAAATGAAGCCGGGGTTTCTTTAGTAATATCGTTTTTAATTTCATCCAGGGTATAGCCCACCGCTAGCTTAGCAGCAAACTTTGCTATCGGAAAACCAGTAGCCTTACTCGCTAGAGCTGAACTGCGTGAAACTCTCGGGTTCATCTCAATAACTACCATTCTTCCATCTTTAGGGTTGACCGCAAATTGAATATTTGAACCGCCGGTTTCAACGCCGATGGCTCGAATTATATCAATAGAGGCATCGCGCATTTTTTGATATTCTTTATCAGTTAAGGTTTGAGTCGGAGCCACAGTAATTGAGTCCCCGGTATGAATGCCCATCGGGTCAAAATTCTCTATCGAACAAACTATAACTACATTATCTTTTTTATCACGCATAACTTCTAATTCATACTCTTTCCAACCAACGATAGACTCCTCAATAAGGATTTCACTAATCATACTGTTATTTAAGCCTAAAGCGGCTATTTCTTCAAATTGTTTTTGGGTGGTAGCGATGCCTCCTCCAGTTCCACCAAGAGTAAAGCTGGGCCTAATTATCACTGGCAAGCCTATGGCTTTAACCGCTTCTTTTGCTTCTTTGATGTTGTAAGCTAAGGCACTCTTAGGTAAATCCAGCCCAATCTCCTGCATTGTTTTTTTAAAAATTTCCCTGTCTTCAGCCTTTTTTATAGCTTCGCAATCGGCACCAATCATCTTAACTCCATACCTGTCTAAAATTCCCTGTTCGAAAACCTTCATCGCCGTATTTAGCCCGGTTTGACCACCTAAGGTAGGTAATAATGCATCCGGAGACTCTTTCTTGATGATTTTTTCGACTATCTCGGGAGTTATCGGTTCAATATAGGTTGCATCAGCCATTTGTGGATCAGTCATGATCGTGGCTGGATTAGAGTTAAGAAGAACCACCTTAAAACCTTCTTCTTTTAAAGCCTTGCAAGCTTGAGCCCCAGAATAGTCAAACTCGCAAGCTTGACCAATTATTATTGGCCCAGAACCAATGATTAAAATTTTTTTAATATCCTCTCTTTTAGGCATAACTCTTTATCATTGAAATGAATTCATCGAATAAATATTCAGCATCATGCGGACCGGGCGAACTTTCAGGATGAAATTGAACTGAAAATAACGGCAAGCTTTTGTGACGCAACCCTTCAAGGGTATTATCATTAAGGTTAACCTGCGTTACTTCTATTGATTCGCAATCTAAAGAATTAATGTCAACGCAAAACCCATGATTTTGTGCCGTTATTGAAACTTTACCGGTTTTTAAATCCTTAACTGGATGATTTCCACCATGATGACCAAATTTAAGTTTGTAGGTTCTGCCACCCAAAGCCTGACCAAGTATCTGATGCCCAAAACAAATTCCAAAAAGCGGAACTTTACCGATCAGCCCCTTTACTGTATCAACAAGATAAGTAACGGCCGAAGGGTCTCCCGGACCATTAGAAAGTAACACTCCGTCAGGTTTAATTTTAAAAATTTCGTCTAAAGCGATACTTGCCGGCACAACCGTTACCTTGCAATTCCTCTCACTTAATTTCCTTAAGCTGTTCAGTTTTAAACCGCAGTCAATAACAACTATCTTAAATTTTCCCTTATCACTCCAAACCCAAGGCTCCTTACAGGTAACCTCTTTTACCAAATCAATACCGATTAACCCTTTTGATTCTCTAGCCCGCTTAACTAAAATTTGGTCACTACAATTTTCAGTTGAAATCACCGCTTTCATCGCTCCCTTAAGTCTTATTTGTCGCGTAAGGGCTCTAGTATCAAAACCTTCAATGCCAATTACATCATTCTCAGTCAAATAATCCGGAAGGCTCTGGGTAGCACGCCAATTACTATAAACCCTGCTGCATTCGCGCACTAAAAACCCTTCCAAAAATGGCTTCTTTGATTCAACATCACCAGGATTAATTCCATAATTACCAATTAAAGGATAAGTCATTAAAACAATTTGCCCTTTATAGGAAGGATCGGTAATTATCTCCTGATAACCACTTAAGCTGGTATTGAAAACTACTTCACCACTCCTTTCCCCCGAACCAGAGAAGCAATCTCCTTGGAAAATAATTCCATTTTCAAGAGCTATTCGAGCTTTCACGACGACGTCTCCTTTTTACTAAAAAAACATATAACCCTTTGCGAAGTAACATCGGAGATTATCCTCAAATCTTCGCTGCTTAGGTCATAGACACTAATAATATCTTTATACTTAGCAGAACCAGGTACTAATTTAGCGAGCAAATTATCATGCTCAATCAACCAAGACTTATTAAATATAACTCCCTTATTTTCAGGAAAAAGAGCAATATAAAATATGCTAGTTTCGACTAAATCCTGAAAGAAATGGGTTCCAAAAGATAATTCCGGCATAAGGTTTCCAGCTGAAAATGCAACCTCAGCTAAGACTGCTATATTATTTATCTCGGCAAATTTTACTGGAACGCCCAAGGATGGAGTTGTTGTGCCCCATCTTCCCGGTCCGATAAGAAGAGTATAGAACTGCTCCCGATCAGTCAGATTCCGATTGAGCCGCCCGACAACCCGAGCGATTTCATACTTATCTGATAAAACTAATTTATTGTAACCTTCCGGATCAATATAGATAATTCTTTCTACTTTATGAGAAATATTTCCGCCGAAAAAATACCCTTGAGACTCAAAAAATATATCAGTTTTAAGTATTTTCTTAGGCATCCTGACCCTTTTACCGATACCAACTGTTTGTAATGGTCTACACTGTAATACATTTATTTTAAATAAATCATCCTCAGTAAAATTAACGGTAAATTCTAATTCTACTGGATAATTATAACTTTTCTCAAGTAATTCCAGTATCTTCTTAAAAGAATTGGCTAATTTACTCTTGCTAAAAGCCTTATCTAAAGTTAATATCCAGTAATCCTTATCTTTTAAATTTCTACCGCGCATCATTTCTGTAGCTTCATAATCTTTAACCGCCATGCGGTTTAAATCGTTATAAATATTACTACGAGCCAAATCATTAAATGAAATGGTTTCAAAACTATTATTTTTTGTATTTATAACATCGACCTCGTGCTGTGAGAATTTTCGCAAATCGTCTTTTTCGGCATACGGCCTTCGCAAAGGATCATCTAAAGCAACCATCCTCGGATAATCACCTTCAACCCGATTAACCGCTCTAGTGCCCAGCCCAAAAACTACCCTAAGCATTCCCGCTTTAGGGTCAATATCTTTATTCCAAACATGGGTATTGTGTGAAACTCCAACCCCAGCTAGATCAGGGAAAAAACAACAATCATGATGGGCTCCAGAAACTCGTTGTATTAAAAGCGCCATCTGCTCATCCAACTTGTCCAAACCACGCTGCTTCCGGTAGACTAAAGCATCCTCGCTCATGGTGCTGGCATAAATTTTTCTTACTGCCTCGGCAAACATAAGATATCTTTGCTCGGGGCTGCCCTGGTTAGCCAAAAATATACTCTCATACTTACCAGCAAAAGCATTACCAAATCCGTCCTCAAGCAATGAACTTGACCGTATGATAATCGGTGAAGAGCCAAAATATTCAATAATTTGTTGAAAATGTTCTCTGATCTCCTCAGAAAAAGTTCCATAAAGCATCTTATCTTTAAGAATCTTCGCAATCGAAAAATAACCTTCTTCGCCTCTTTGCTGCATACGTAATTTCCACCAGCGGTTTTGCACAATATAAGAATAAAATATATCTGAACCAATATAAAACGAATCGTGTGGTTCTGAAAGTTTAGGCCAATCCGGCAATTTTTCCGAAAGCATCTTACGGGCCAAAAGCATACCAGCGCTTTTACCACCGATAAAACCAGTTCCAATTAAGCGAGATTTTATATCAATTAACTCAGCCAGTGATAAATTATTCACTGCCAACGACATAATTTTTTCATTTTTGCTTATCATCAAGCTACAAATTTTCTTAACAATATCGGATATTTTTTCCTTAGCCGGCCGGACCTTAATTAGTTCGTCAGCTTCAAGAAATAAACGATCCCAATAATCAAGATTTCGCTTTGCGCTTTCAAGGCCCTTTTCGCTAATATGAGAAAGTATTTCTACCGCATTAATGCTGTCGGCAATTGGTGTCCAGCGATCATCTTCTCTTTGATGCGGAAGAAACATTGTCGGTGTATACCGATTCCAAACTTTCAACGGATGGATATAAAAACTTCCCCGACAGCGATAGACATCCATAAGCAGTTGTGTGGTTTCTCGTATTTGAGCTATCGACTTAAAAGAATGACTATTACGTAATATCGAAAAATAAGTTAAAGTTTTAAGTTCGTAAAGATAAGGACAAGTTACCATAAAAAAATTACCAATCATTAAATCACTGGCCCAAGCCGAGAGCAACTCTGAAAGGCAATCAAAAACATAATAAGCGCCCTGGCCTTCTTTAGTAATAATTTGATTTAATTCGGTAGCAAACGACTCAAAACCAATCGAAGGTTTAAGATCATATCGCTTTATCTTAGCTGAAGATTCTAGTAACTCTTTATGTGAAGCAAAACGGATATAGATAACCTTCTTATCCTCAAGCAAAGCCTGATCAACAAAAGGCTTAACCAGCTCAACGTAGTCTTCTATATCATCAATTTGCCAAACAACATTGTCACCAGCTCGTAACCCGGTAATTACTTTATCCAAACCTTTTATTCCCGTACTTATCATTTTAGAAACCTCTAAGTAACCGATAAGTTACTTTCTCCGATTAAATACTTATCAATATAATGAGCACAACGCCTGCCTTCAGAAATAGCCCAAACAACCAGTGACTGGCCACGTCGCATATCTCCGGCCGAAAAAACTTTATCAACCGATGTCATATATTTATTATCGGTTTTTACATTTCCCTGCTTGTCAAGTTTAACTTTAAGATCGCTAAGTAAGCCAGCATGTTCCGGATGTAAAAACCCTATAGCCAAAATAACTATATCAACCTCAATCTCAAAATCACTCCCGAGAATATCTTGCATAACCGGGCAACTCTTGCCATCAGCTGCAACAAATTCTACCCTTTTACAGCAAATTTTCTTTAAGCGACCACC
Organism: Candidatus Omnitrophota bacterium; assembly: GCA_021735655.1. Taxonomy (NCBI): domain Bacteria; kingdom Pseudomonadati; phylum Candidatus Omnitrophota; species Candidatus Omnitrophota bacterium. The sequence goes on from JAIPGM010000005.1 coordinate 13,072, forward strand.
CTTGCCAACAAATTGCTTTGTCAAAACAGCCCATTGACGTTGACCACCCTCCTGATGACTTGAGGTCGTCTTTAAAAGTAAAGGATAATTCGGCCAAGGATAATCTTTACTACGGCACCGTAAAGGCTTCGGCATGACTTCTATCTGGACAACCCTAGCTGCCGACTGACGATGAGCAGTCCCTAAACAATCAGCCCCGGTATCGCCTCCGCCGATAACAACAACTCTTTTACCAGAGACATCAATAATTTGATCCTCTGGAATACTCTCACCGGAAAGCCTTCTGTTGACTTGGGTTAAATAGTCCATAGCGTAATAAATACCCTTAAGTTCCCTGCCCTTTATTTTAAGATCTCTTGGAACGCGTGAGCCTCCGGCTAAACAAATAGCATCAAATTCAGTTGTCAGTTTTTCAACCGAATAATCTCTTCCTACATCAACACCGGTCTTAAAAACAACCCCTTCCTCTTTCCAAATATTGATACGCCGATCGATTATAGACTTTTCAAGTTTAAAATCAGGTATACCATAACGAAGAATTCCTCCCGGTTGATTGTCGCGCTCAAAAATAACTACCCTGTGTCCGGCCCGGTTTAGTTGAGTTGCCACAGTTAAACCAGCTGGGCCTGAACCAACAACCGCTACTTTTTTGCCAGTCCGCTCGCCTACAGTGATCGGTTTAATTATCCCGGCTCTAAAACCAAATTCACTAACAGCCAGCTCATTTTCAGCAATAGTAACAGCATCACTATTCAAAGCTAACACGCAAGCATGCTCGCAAATAGCCGGACAAATTCTACCAGTTATTTCTGGAAGATTGTTGGTCGCTTCTAATAACTTAACTGCTTCTTCCCAATTGCCCTTAAACATATAATCATTCCACTCCGGGATATAGTTTCCTATCGGACAGGCCCAATGACAAAAAGGCGTACCACAATCCATGCAACGTGATGCCTGCTCCTGCGACTGCTCATCGGGTCGCAGATAGCGAACTTCTTTAAAATCCTGAATTCGCTCATCGACCTGACGATACTTACCCTCTTTTCTTGATGCCTTCAGAAAACCTCTTAAATCACCCATCGTATGTCTCCGACAAACCAAGTTTTTCCTCTATCTGTGCTTCCTCTAATATGCGCTTATACTCTATCGGTATAACCCGGATAAATTTTTTGAGTTCTTCATTCATGCTATCGATAACCCTTTTTGCTCTTTTGCTTCCGGTATATTTGAAATGGTTATCAAGTAAATTATACAATACATCTTTGTCCTTCTCCTTGATCTCTTGAAGTTCAACCATATCTAAATTACATTTATTTCTAAAGGTCTTATCTTGATCATAAATATAAGCTATTCCGCCACTCATACCAGCAGCAAAATTTCTGCCGGTTTTGCCTAAAACAATTACTCGACCACCAGTCATATATTCACAACCGTGATCGCCAAGACCTTCAACAACTGCATACAACCCGGAGTTTCTTATGCAAAACCTCTCACCAGCTACACCACAAATATAAGCCTCACCGGAAATTGCTCCATAAAAACTAGTATTGCCGATAATTATATTCTCAGTCGGTTCAAAATCAGCTCTTTTATCCGAATATACTATTATTTTTCCACCGGATATACCTTTTCCGATATAATCATTAGCCATCCCCTCTAATTCAAAAGTAATGCCCTTAGCTAGAAATGCACCAAAACTTTGTCCGGCTGCACCCTTAAACTTACAATTAATTGTGTCCTCTAAGAGCACTCCATCACCGCATCTGCGTGAAAGTTCACCGCTCAACATTGCACCGGTAGCCCGATTGGTATTATTAATATCCATAACTATATTTACCGGCCTATTTTTCTTAAAAGCAACTTCACTCATCTTTATTAGCTTACTATCTAAAACCGAACCTAAATCTTTAGCCTGTTTAGACTTTCGATATGGTTTGATATTTTGATTAGAGCAATCCGGACGATAAAGAATTCTTGATAAATCCAATCCTTTTGCTTTTTCCGGAACAATCGCCCTATCCATTTCAAGCAAATCAGTACGTCCAATCATCTCATTAATAGTTCTTATTCCTAAACTTGCCATAATCTGACGGAGTTCTTTTACGACAAAATGAAAATAATTTACTATATATTCCGGACGGCCCCTAAACCGTTTCTGCAAAATATCATCCTGGGTAGCTACCCCGACTGAACAATTATTTAAGTGGCAATGCCTGAGCATAACACAACCACTGATAATCAAGACAGCCGTACAAAAACCATATTCTTCGGCTCCCAATAAGGCAGCTATTGCAACATCGCGACCAGTGCGTATTTGTCCATCGGTCTGTATGCGAACTCTCGAACGTAGCTTGTTAAGTATCAAAGTCTGATGTGTTTCAGAAAGGCCCAACTCCCAAGGAAGCCCAGCATAACGTATTGAACTCATTGGCGAGGCACCAGTACCGCCATCACCCCCTGAAATAAGTATCATGTCAGCGTGACCCTTAGCTACCCCGGCAGCAACCGTGCCCACGCCTAGCTCCGAAACAAGCTTCACACTCACCCGGGCATTAGGGTTGGCATTTTTTAGATCAAAAATTAACTGGGCTAAGTCTTCAATTGAATAAATATCATGATGTGGTGGCGGTGATATTAAAGTTACTCCCGGAGTAGTAAACCTAGTCCTAGCAATTGATTCACTGACTTTATGTCCCGGAAGTTGACCGCCTTCTCCTGGCTTTGCGCCTTGGGCAATTTTTATCTGTATTTCATCAGCATTAACTAAATAATTTATAGTTACCCCAAAGCGGCCAGAAGCAACCTGTTTTATGGCACTTCTTCTGGAATCACCGTTAGGTAAAGTTATAAATCTAGATGGATCCTCTCCGCCCTCACCAGTATTAGACTTTCCACCTATTCTATTCATAGCAATAGCAATAGTTTCATGAGCCAATCTACTTATTGAGCCAAAACTCATGGCACCGGTAGCAAAACGTTTCATGATATCCTTAGCTAGCTCAACCTTATCAATCGGAATTTCCTTTTGCTTCTTAAACTTAAACAAACTCCTCAAAGTCGTTGGATTAGCTGACTGATCGTTTATAACCTGAGCAAATTCGCAATAACGATCATAATCATTATTAGTTGCAGCGTCCTGTAAAGTTGCTATACTTTTTGGATTCCAAAGATGAAACTCGCCGTCTTTTTTCCACTGGTAAATTCCACCACTAGCCAAGTAAGGTTTCTCAATCACTCTCCTAGGATAAGCCTCTTTATGTCTTTCGATGGTTTCGTTAGCAACCCCTAATAGGCTAACTCCGCCAATCCGAGATGCTGTACCAGTAAAATATTTGTCAATAAAATCGGAAGCTAAACCCAAAGCTTCAAATATCTGAGCGCCCCGATAACTTCTCAAGGTAGATATCCCCATCTTTGAAAGTATCTTTAAGATACCGTCAGTTAAAGCTTTTCGGTAATTAGTTAAGGCTTTTTGATAATCAAGAAAAATTTCTTTTTTATCGATCAGATAACCAATAGCTCCATAAGCAAGGTAAGGATTTATACAATCAGCCCCATAGCCAATAAGTAGGGCAAAATGGTGTACTTCCCGAGGCTCAGCACTTTCAACAACTATCGCCACCTGTGAACGAATAGTCTTTTCTACCAAATGCTGGTGGACAGCGCTTACCGCTAAAAGAATCGGAAGAGCAATATTATCTTTATTAACTCCCCGATCGCTGAGAATAACAAAAGAATATCCTTGTTCAATGGCATATTCTGTTTCAAAACAAATTCGCTCTAGAGCTCGGACAAAACCTTCTTGACCACTGGCAGCATCAAAAAACGTATATACTGTTTTGGCTTTAAATCCATTTATACTGATATCACGTAAATTCTGAAACTCTTGATCATTCAATATTGGATTTTTAACTCTAAGCTTATGACTATGCCCCGGAGTTTCCTCAAGAATATTCTTCTCCGGGCCGACATAGCTCTCCAAACTCATAACTAACTTCTCTCTAATTGAATCTATGGCCGGATTAGTAACTTGAGCAAAAAGCTGCTTAAAATAACTATAAAGCAGTTGGGGTTTGGCCGATAAAAAAGCATGCGGAGTATCATTACCCATTGAGCTAACCGGTTCTTTCCCACTTTCAGCCATAGGCTTTATAATTAACCTAAGGTCTTCACGTGAATAGCCAAAAGCTTTTAAACTGTAGATTATTTCTTCATATTCCTCTCGGTTACAATCACCAATAGCCAATTCATCAAAATTAACCATGCCTGCATCGTTCCATTGTTTGTAAGGAAAACGAGAAGCTACCCGTCGCTTAATTTCCGAATCATCTACTATTGAGCCGGATTCAGTATCAATAAAAAATATCTTTCCCGGCTCGAGCCGTCCAGAAAGCTTGATTTCTGCTGGATCTATATCTAAAACACCAACTTCCGATGCCATTACCACGAATCCATTCTTGGTTATTATGTACCGAGCTGGTCTGAGACCATTTCGATCAAGAGCGGCTGCTATGTTTTTTCCATCAGTAAAAGCTACAGCGGCCGGGCCATCCCAAGGCTCCATAAAACAAGCATGATACTTATAGAAATGTTTTAGCTCCGAGCTCATTGATTTGTCGTCTTCCCAGGCTGCTGGGATTAACATCATCATCGCATGCTCGATAGATCTTCCCGACAAAACCAAGAGCTCCAAAATGTTATCGAGCGCAGCTGAATCACTTCCACCCTTAACGATAACTGGTTTCAACTTATCAATATCGCTACCAAATGATTGACTAACCAACAACCTTTCCCTGGCGCTTACCCAATTTATATTGCCACGTAAAGTGTTTATTTCGCCATTGTGGGCTAAAAAACGGAAAGGTTGGGCTAAATCCCAAGTAGGAAAAGTATTTGTACTATAACGTGAATGGACTAAACAAAGTGAACTTTCTAAGGAGCTATCCTTTAAATCAACAAAAAAATCACGTAGTTGCGAAGGCATTAGCAAACCTTTATAGCTTAAAGTCCGAGACGACAGGTTAGTTATATAAAAAAAAGATTTCTGCTTTAATCCGGCTACGCTAATTGCATTTTCGATTTGTTTACGAATAACATAAAGTTTTCGTTCAAAACCAAGCTGATCATCTAATTCCCCGCTTCTACCAATAAAAGCCTGAGATATAAATGGCATGCTACGCCTAGCACCTTTGCCAATCACTGAAACTTCAACCGGAACGTCACGCCAACCTAAAAACTCTTGGCCTTCCTGTTTAATCTTTTTTTCGAATATACCGCGGCAAATGTCTCGTTCGTTCTTATCGGTCGGTAAAAATACTAAGCCAGTACCATAGAAATTTGCCTTTGGCAAATTAATTCCGCTAGCTTTACATTTTTCAAACAAAAACTTATGTGGTATCTGAATAAGCATACCGGCGCCATCCCCGGTATTAGGATCTGAACCAACAGCTCCACGATGACTTAAGCGCTCAAGAACCTCAATGCCCTTATCAATAAGAGCATAAGATTTCTTGCCGTTTATATTACAAACAAACCCTACACCACAGCTATCATGCTCAAACTGCGAATCATATAAACCCTGGGTTTTAGGAAAATTGGAAAACATTAACTCCTCCAGTCTTTAACACGAATGCCCAGCCTTTTAATCTTTGAATGAAGAGTGTTTCTATTAAGGCCTAAAATCTTTGCCGCCTGAAGCTTATTGCCATCAACACGAGCTAAAACTGACTCAATCAAAGGTTTTTCAATGGCCTCGATGACCATTCGGTAAACTTCACCATCTTTAGCTTTAAAAAAAATATCATCAAATTCTACCATTTTTTTCATCCCCTACCAAAAAATAAAAATAAATTATTTTGCCTATATTTTAGGCAAGCCTGGTCAAAATTTTTTAGACAACCAAATTTGCTTTTCTTTCAGAAATAATACGGGAAAAATTTAAGTAAAGCATCTTTGCCTGATAAATATATTTTTCCTGACAATTAAAATAATCAAACAATAATTTAGTCCTATCAATATCGGCAGAGTAATGTTGACACCAACCTTTTAACATCTCAAGATTCATCTCCGGATGAAACTGTACCCCCCAAGCACAAGGGGAAAAACGCACCGCCTGATTTCTGCAAGCTCTTCCCTCAGCTAAAAGTTTAGCTTCCTTCGGTAATTCAAAGGTATCTTCATGCCATTGGAACACATCAAGCCTTTCGTCTAAACCCCTAAATAATCTGTCGGCTTGAGCCTCCTCTGTTAAAGAAACTTTAGACCAACCAATTTCCTTATTTTCACACCTTGTAACCTTAGCTCCTAGGGCTTTAGCGATAAGTTGTGCTCCCAAACATATCCCGAGAACCGGAATTTCCTCCCTAATCAGATACCTTAAAAACTCCTCTTCAACTTCAAGAAAAGGAAACTCCCTCTTCTGGTAGACATTCATCGGCCCGCCAAAAACAACCACTCCTTCAATCTGAGAAATATTTTTAATTAGCGAGCCATCTTTAAACTCAAGAAATTGTTTAGGCTGACTTATATCCAAAATGCGAGTATCCCACTTAGTGCTTTCCAGGAACTTTCCAAAAGTCCCTGGACCTTCCAAACCTAAATGCTGTATAAAAATAATCATTCTTTTTACAAAATTGAAAGATACTTATCCAATTCATATTGAGGAACTTGGATTTTATAATTATCCCACTCCTTCTTCTTTAACTCCACAAACCTGGGAAAAATATGTTCACCGAGCACCTTTTTAACCAATTCACTCTCTTCGGTTATTGAAACTGCATGTCCCAAGCTATCCGGAAGAGTCTCAATGCCTTGATCTTTTCGCTCGGAATCGCTAAGATGATACAAATTTTTCTCCATCGGATTAGGCACCTTATAGCCTTTTTCAATGCCTTCAAGCCCGGCATGAAGCATTGCTGCAAAGGTAAGATAAGGGTTACATGCTGGATCGGCAGCCCGAAATTCACAACGAGTAGCCTTTTCTTGACCAGGATGGTACAAAGGAACTCTAACCAAGGCGCTTCGATTCCTACGACTCCAAGCAATATAAACCGGAGCCTCATAACCAGGAACCAACCGCTTGTAAGAATTAGTAGTTTGAGCAAATATTGAACAAATTTCCTTGGAATGCTTAAGAAGTCCGGCTATATAGCTGTGACCAACCCCAGAAAGAAAATCTTCAGCCTTAGGATCAAAAAAGGCGTTCTTTTCGCCTTTAAACAGTGATTGATGAACATGCATACCAGAACCATTTTCGCCAAATAAGGGTTTAGGCATAAAAGTAGCGTAAACTCCGAATTTGCTAGCGATTTCTTTTACTACCACTCGATAAGTTATTACATCATCAGCCATCTTTAATGCATCTTGATAACGCATGTCTACTTCATGTTGAGACGGTGCTACTTCATGATGTGAATACTCAACATGAATTCCCATTTTCTCTAAAGCCAACACTGTTTCTCTTCGTAGATCACTAGCAACATCAAGAGTGGTTAGATCAAAATAACCCCCTTTATCCAAAGTTTCAGTATTATTTTCGCTTTTGAAATAAAAGAACTCTAGTTCGGGACCTAGATAGAAATGGTCAAATCCCATTTTTTTAGCCCGCTCCAAGGCTCTTTTTAAAACATAGCGCGGATCGCCAACATATGGCGTACGATCAGGATTAAGCACGTCACAAATCATTCGAGCAACTGCCTTTTCCCTCGGCCGCCAAGGCAATATTGCAAAAGTTTCCGGATCAGGCATAGCAATCATATCTGATTCTTCAATGTCCTGATAACCGGTAATCGAAGAGCCATCAAAACCCATACCATTTTCTAAAGCTCCCTCTAATTCATTATCGGTTATCGAAAAACTCTTTACCTGCCCTAGAATATCAGTAAACCATAAACGAATAAACTTAACATCATTCTCCTTAACCAGTTTTAAAATATCCTGCTTTGTTTTCTTAGCCATCTTACACCTCCGTTTTGTTTATGCTCCTAAAAATAAAAATGGTGTCTTAAGCCCTAAGGCTTTAAAACACCATTGTTTTGAAAGCTTTTTTGCACAAACTTTGTGCTTTTTTGGCTGAAATTTCAGCCCTCAATATATATAAGTAAAAAAATGGGTCTTTTGGTAACCTTTTTTTTAAAATTTTTTCCTGGCCCATAAAATTTACCCTATAGCATCACTTCCTCGCTCTCCGGTCCTTATTCTAATGCACTCCGGTAAATCTAATACAAATATCTTGCCATCACCGATTGTACCGGTTTTAGCCCCTTTAATTATCGCTTTAACCGTAGGTTCGACAAAATCCTTATTTACGGCTATTTCAAGACGCACTTTTTTTAAAAGATTAACCTCATGGATGACGCCCCTATAGGTTTCGGTGTAGCCTTTCTGCTGACCACAACCTAAAGCATTAGAAACAGTCATCTTGTGAACATCGGCATCAAAGAGAGCCTGTTTAACATCTGATAATTTATGCGGCTGAATCATTGCAATTACTAACTTCATGGTTTACCTCCCTGTTATTTAGTAGTAAATATTTCAAATCCAGAATAAGTCTCCATGCCATGCTGGGTGATATCTAAACCCTTTAACTCTTCTTCCCTGGATACTCTCAAGCCGATAAACCGGTCAATCAGCTTAAACACGGTAAACATCACAACTGACACAAAACTGACGACGGCTAAAACACCCAAAGCCTGAACGCCTAACTGAGCAATACCACCGCCATGAATCAAACCATCGCGGGCTAAACCCAATGATTTATGGCCAAAAATACCAACAGCTAAAGTACCCCAAACACCATTCATCATATGTACCGGAACCGCTCCCACCGGATCATCAACTCTAATCTTATCAAGAAAAACAGTGCCGACAACCACAATAATACCGCCGATAGCTCCAATAATCATAGCCTCTAAAGGAGTTACAAAGGCACAAGGCGCAGTTATCGCCACCAAACCGGCTAAAGCTCCGTTCATAGTCATAGTTAAATCCGGCTTGCCAAACTTTTTCCAGTTAAAAAACATAGCCGATAAAGCTCCCGCAACTGCAGCCATATTAGTAGTAACAGCAACATGAGCTATTTGACTGCCATCGCCAACACTCAAAGTTGAACCGGGATTAAAACCAAACCAAGCAAACCATAAAATTAAGGTCCCCAACGATGCTAAAGTCATAGAATGCCCCTCAATAGCATTGGCTGATCCATCTTTATTGAACTTACCAATACGCGGCCTCAATACAATTGTCCCCATAAGGGCTGCTGTGCCGCCTACAGCGTGAACTACGCTCGATCCGGCAAAATCGGCAAAATTTAAATTACTGAGCCAACCGCCGCCCCAAATCCAATGGCCAATTATCGGATAAACTGTGGCTGAAATTAAAAATGAATATATAAGATACGCTTTAAACTTCATTCTTTCGGCTACACCACCAGCAACTATAGTTGCTGCGGCTCCGCAGAATACAGCGTGAAAAAACCAAGCCGCATAGAGAGGCAAATGTCCATCATGAGCGGCATTAACCATAAACCAACCCTTAAAGCCCATAAAACCATTTCCGGCGCCAAACATTATGGCATAACCAAATATGAAAAATCCCACAGAAGCCATACAAAAATCTAAAAAGTTATTCATCAACACATTACAAGTATTTTTAGCCCTAATTAACCCCGCTTCCAACATACCAAATCCAGCCTGCATGATAAAAACCATGAAGGCTGCAATCATAACCCAAAGAGTATCAATTCCAGCTACCGTAGCGTAAGCCGTATTCTCATCGGCAAAAACCGACCCTAAAGCCACGGAACTAATTACTCCTAAAAATAATACCGCCGAAACTAACTTTTTAATTTTTTTTATCTTCATCTACGTCCCCCCTTTTTTATTCGTACCGAATGGAACTTATTTTGTTTTTATTTATTGAGTAGTAAAAATTTGAAACCCTGAGTATGCTTCCATACCATGCTCATCGATATCTAAACCTTTTAACTCTTCTTCTTTGGATACTCTTAAGCCTATAGTAGCTTTAACTATTTTAAAAAGGATCAAAGCTGTACCAAACACCCAAGCAAACACCGACACAACACCAATTAGCTGAGTAATAAATTGGCCTATACCCCCACCAAAAAATAAACCATCAACTCCACCATAAGATTTTTGGGCAAATAATCCTGCAGACAGTGTCCCCCAAGCGCCACACACACCATGAACCGATACGGCGCCGACCGGATCATCGATATGAAGCACCTTGTCTATAAATTCAACACTCAACACAACAAGAATGCCGCCGATAGCGCCAATTATGATTGCGCTTAAGGGTGAAACGTTAGCACAAGGAGCAGTTATCGCTACCAATCCAGCAAGTGCACCATTTAAAGCCATGCTAGTATCCGGCTTACCAAATCTTATCCAAGCCGTAAACATAGCTGCAGTAGCTCCGGCTGCAGCTGCTAAATTTGTAGTTACCGCAATTACAGCAATACTTAAATCTGTCCCCGCAGTTGTGCTTCCGGCATTAAATCCAAACCATCCAAACCAAAGAATAAACACACCCAAAGCTGCCAAAGGGATACTATGACCAGGAATAGCATTTGATGAACCATCTTTATTATATTTGCCAAGTCTAGGGCCAAGCATCATTGCTCCGGCTAAAGCTGCCCAACCGCCGACCGAATGAACCACAGTTGAACCAGCAAAGTCAATCATTCCCTTAGCTGATAACCAGCCACCACCCCAAATCCAATGTCCGGCAACCGGATAAATTATGGCCGTAATAAAAACACTGTACCAAAGATAACCGCTGAACTTTGTTCTTTCAGCCATAGCTCCGGAAACTATTGTGGCCGCGGTAGCGGCAAACACTACTTGAAACATCCAAAAAGCAAATTGCCACAAACCATCAGCAGTAGCCGGATTAGCTGCACTCAAAAAAAATCCGTCTTTGCCAAAAAGGCCAAAAGTACTGGTTCCAAACATTATGCCAAAGCCAACAGCCCAATAGGTAATTGAACCAACTGAAAAATCCATAAGGTTCTTCATCATAATGTTACAAGCATTTTTGGCCCGGGTAAAACCGGTCTCAACCATGGCAAAGCCGGCTTGCATAAAAAATACCAAGAATGCTGCGACCAAAACCCATACTGTATCAATAGAAACAGCGTTGCTGGCTGAAGTTGCCTCCTCAGCAAAAGCCGAGAAGCTCAACCCCAATAGCACAATACCGATACTAAACATTAATGATAATTTTTTTAGTTTTATTAACATAAGGATACCTCTCTCTTAGAATCCGTAGCTAACTTCAAAACCACCCCATAATTCTTCATCACCATTATTAATCTCTTCTTCATGATTAATCGTATAGTGCAAACTAGGAGTTAGACTGAAACCACCCAAAGCATAAGAAGTTGATAATGAAAGTTCAGTCGCATAAAGCGAGCTAGGTTCAAGATCGGCAACTCCGTCATTGCCCCAGTTAACTACTCCTAAGGCAAGAGTTTGTCCTTCTTGAATTAAAGAATGCTTCAGAAGCGGGAGTTCAGCATCAAAACCCCAAGAATAATACCAACCCTCATCAGGACCACCGGATTTGGCTTGAAAATCATAGCCGGCAAAAAAGCTTGCTGAAACGTCAATTGGAAGAAAAGGTATTTTATTCAAGGTTCCGGAAAGCCAAGACTCAGAAACATCAGCCGTGCTGGCTGTATTAGGAAAGTCAAAGTAAGTATATCCGGTTGAAAAATTAAATTGATCATCGAATAGATCTCGAGAAAAAGTTACAGTATAATCAAGCTCTTCGCCGTCTTCATGCCCACTATTCATCGGAAATGATCCCCAGACATTGAATGAAAGGTCAACCCCATCGATAAGCCCAGGAAATCCAATATCAATACTCGGCTGGTGTGCTCCATCATTATCGCTATAGAGATCTTGCCCACGCCAGATATATCTAGAAACATAAGTATCAGTTACGGTAACCTCAACCGGCTGGCCAGCAAACTCAAAAGCATAAATATCCCCTAAAAAAATAACACTAAATATTATATTCATTAACCAAACTGATATTTTTTTCATAATTTTCTCCCTTAAAAATAAAAAAGCGCATTATTCCAAATATCCACCTTTGGAATAACACGCCTTTGTGTTTTTACTTAACCTCTACAATCAATTAAGTAAAAAAACTCTATCTTTGGTAACCTTTATTTTTCCATTTTTGAACTATTTTCTTTTTATGCTTAATAATCATAACATGAGAACAATCAAGCTCTTTGGCTATTTCACGAACAGTATATCCTTTCAACAAATAAGACAAAACCGATTTATCCTTATCAGTTAAACCTAAACTATTAATTTCATCAATCGTAAGATTATGATCTATATTTGGTATAAAGTCGGCTTTTTCATCCTTAAGAATATCGCCCAAGGTTTGTCCATTAGGAGAAATTAACTTATCCAAGCTTGAAATATTCGCCTTAGGCCTACCTTTTCTTAAGAAATTCTGTAGATGAAACTCACAGCCCTTAATTACATAGGCTTGATTAATGCCGATCGGCAACCCATTAGAATAATTTTCCCAAAGATAAAGACACATCTCTTGGTATAGATCTTCCTCACTATAAAAACCACGCAGCAAATGCTTGCGTGCAACAAATCTTAAGCTGGGAGTTATTTTTTCTAATAATATCCTAAAGTCCATAAACTTTACCCCTGAAAGTCAAAAAGCCCCCATTAGACTTCTTATTGTCTAGTGAGGGCTTCTTTGCCAAAATTAACTTCTTTGTTATTAATTTATACCATGTAAAGTAAAAATCTATTTGTCAAGCTACACTACGCCTTGGTCAAGCATAGCATCGGCTACTTTCACAAATCCAGCGATATTTGCACCATTCACATAGTTGGTAAAACCATCTTTCTTACCGTACTTTACGCAAGATTCATGGATACTTACCATAATCGATTGAAGCTTCTGATCAACTTCCTCTCTAGTCCAAGATAATCGCTGACTATTCTGTGACATCTCTAGGCCACTAACGGCAACTCCGCCGGCATTTGCAGCTTTTCCTGGGCCATAAAGAATCTTGGCCTTGAGGAATACTTTTACCGCATCCGGTGTGCTAGGCATATTTGCTCCTTCACCAACAGCTATACAGCCGTTTTTAACTAGTGCTTCAGCATCATCCTTATCTATCTCATTTTGAGTTGCGCTAGGAAAAGCCACATCACACTTTGTGTTCCAAGGACGTTTCCCTTCTAAGTATTGACAATTATATTTAGCAGCGTATTCTTTAATTCTTCCTCGCTTTACATTTTTAAGTTCCATAACATAGGCTAACTTTTCAGGGCTTATACCTTCAGGATCATAAACTGTACCGCCCGAATCAGATAAAGTAACACATTTTCCTCCAAGTTGATTTACTTTTTCAACAGTGTATTGGGCTACATTTCCTGAACCAGAAACTGTACAGATTTTTCCCGATAGAGATTCGCCTTTAGTCTTAAGCATTTCCTGAACAAAATATACACAACCATAACCAGTAGCCTCGGGCCTAATTAAGCTTCCGCCCCAACCTAGGGCTTTTCCAGTAAGAACTCCGGTAAATTCGTTACGTAGTCTTTTGTATTGACCGTACATGAATCCGATTTCCCGACCGCCTACGCCGATATCTCCGGCTGGAACGTCAGTATCTGGTCCGATATGTCGCGAAAGCTCGGTCATAAAACTCTGGCAGAATTTCATTACTTCATTATCCGACTTGCCCTTAGGATCAAAGTTAGAGCCACCTTTTCCTCCGCCCATCGGAAGAGTAGTTAAACTATTCTTAAAAACCTGCTCAAAGGCCAAAAATTTCAAAATGCTTAAGTTAACACTCGGATGAAAACGCAACCCCCCTTTATAGGGACCAATTGCACTGCTCATCTCAATCCGGTAACCTCTATTAACCTGAACTTCACCTTTATCGTCAACCCAAGGAACCCGAAAAATTATTAACCTTTCTGGTTCAACCATCCGGTCTAAAATCTTCGCATCTAAATATTTTGGGTTTTCCCGCACAAAAGGCATAACCGAAGCTACTACCTCATGAACAGCTTGATGGAACTCCTTTTCGCCAGCATGAGTTTCAACTATTTTTTTCATGAATTCCTGCGGCATAGTTACCTCCTTATTTTAACTTTTACCAATAAATACTATAACTAACTAGAACAAATGCTCCAAGGGTATGATCCATCTTCCATCTTTACTAAATCTTTCCATAAAGTTCTCTACCATTTACCTGTTTCTAAATACTGATCAATTGCCAAAGCAGCGGCTTTTCCAGCCCCCATAGCTAAGATTACCGTAGCTGCACCAGTAGCAATATCTCCTCCGGCAAAAACCCCTTTTTTGCTGGTTTTGCCGGTGTCAGTATCGACTACGATATTTCCCTTTCTTCCTATTTCAAGACCACTAGTTGTAGAAGGAATCAAGGGATTCGGGCTATTGCCAATAGCTACAACCACTAAATCTACCGGAAGCTTAAAATTTGAGCCCTCGATCGGAACTGGACGCCGGCGACCTGAAGTATCCGGTTCACCCAAATCCATTCGCAAACATTCCATATCTTTTACCCAACCTTTTTCATCAGCATGATAGGCAATCGGCAGGGTTAGAAACTCAAAGATTACTCCTTCTTCTTCGGCATGATGGATCTCTTCTTCTCTAGCCGGCATCTCCTTACGTGAGCGCCGATAGATAATCCTAGCTTCTTCTGCACCTAAGCGAAGGGCGGTTCTTACTGAATCCATAGCTACATTACCACCACCAATCACAGCAACGTGTTTTCCTTTTATGATTGGAGTATCATATTCAGGAAACTTATAGGCCTTCATTAAATTTACTCGAGTTAAATACTCATTGGCCGAATATATACCGTTAGAGTTTTCACCGGGTAAGTCCATAAACCAAGGTAAACCAGCCCCGCTACCGATAAATACCGCATCAAATTCATTTAATAGCTCATCTACAGTTTCAAGTTTTCCAACCACAAAGGAAGTTACTACTTCCACCCCTAAAGACTTTATATATTCAACCTCTCGTTCAACTACCTTTTTCGGTAAACGAAACTCAGGAATCCCATATATTAACACCCCGCCCATCTTATGCAGGGCTTCAAATATTTTTACCTTATGCCCTAATTTAGCTAACTCGCCAGCCACAGTAAGCCCGGCTGGGCCGCCGCCAACTACAGCTACCTTTTTACCGGAAGAAGCAACTTTTCTAGGAGCTTCTCGGTTGGTTTGCTCTGCCTCCCAATCAGCGATAAACCGCTCTAGGCGGCCGATACCTACTGGTTCGCCCATTTTAGATAATATACAAACCTTCTGGCACTGCTCCTCCTGAGGACAAACTCTACCGCAGATTGCTGGAAGACTATTAGTTTCCTTCATCTTCTTTATTGAGCCCTTTAAATCTCCCTTAGCAATTAAATCGATAAAGCCGGGGATATCGATACCCACCGGACAACCATCTATACATAAGGGTTTTTTACATTGTAAACAACGCTTAGCTTCGCAAATAGCTTCATCAAGCGAATAACCATAAGGCACTTCTTTAAAGTTATTTCTTCGCTCGGACGGATCCTGTTCGCGCATTGGTACCATTTTAGGGTCAGGTTTATTCATTGTTAATTTGCTTATTTAATTTGCACATTGACTTATCCTCATGCTGCAAAAATCTCTTCTGCCTGGTCATCAACTCATTAAAATCTACCTTGTGTCCGTCAAAGTCCGGGCCATCAACACAGGTAAACTTAGTTTTATTATTAACCGTAACTCGACAGCCACCGCACATACCAGTTCCGTCAATCATAATTGCATTAAGACAAACTATAGTTTCTATCTTGTATCCTCTAGTTAAATCAGAAACCGCCTTCATCATTACAACTGGCCCAACACAAAATACCAAACCCCAGTCTGAACTTTCACTAAGCAAGCGCTTTAAAGGATCGATTACCAGGCCTTTTTCACCAAGTGAGCCATCATCAGTAGTAATATAAAGCTGGTCTGAAAACTCCTTAACCTGATCGCGCAAGATCACTAACTTTTCAGTGCGGCCGCCTAAAATTGAGCTTATCTCACACCCAGCTTTTTTAAAAGCCTTAACTACCGGCAAAAGCTCAGCAATACCTACACCGCCACCGACAACAATAACCTTTCCATAATTCTTAATCTCTGTGGGTTTGCCTAAGGGTCCGACTAAAGAATAAAGTGAATCTCCAACTGCTAGTTTACCAAGCAACTTAGTAGTGTAGCCTACCTCTTGAAAAATAATTGTAATCAACCCTTTTTCTTTATCGACATCAACAATAGTCAAAGGAATACGTTCACCAGCCTCATTAACCATCAACACAACAAACTGACCGGGTAATGCCTTTTTGGCAATAAGCGGTGATTGGATAACAAACTTGGTTAAATCTTTAGCAATCGACTCTTTAACGATAATTTTCACTCTTGTCTCCCCTTACCCTTACATTCTGTCAATTTTTCAAAAATAGCACAGAAAATAAAAAAACGCCTTTTCTTTGCGCTGCTGTGCAAAAAAAAGACGTCCTTGTCTCCTGTATAAATATACCAATCTAAATCGAATTGTCAAGTGATTTTCAGTCTTTTTTTATTTCTTGAGCTAAGATAACTGCCTCAGCAATTTCCTTCATCGAAACCCGCTTGTCCATACTTATCTTTCTTATTAAAGCATAGGCTTTATCTTCGGTTAATTTTTGCTGATTCATCAAAATGCCTTTGGCCCGCTCGATCTTTTTACGGGCCTGAAGCTCTTCCTGAACTATCTGAGTCTTAACCATTAACTCCGTATTCTCAATAGCAACTGCGGCCTGATTAGCCACAGTACTGAGAAGCTTAATGTCGCCTTTGGTGAACTTATACTCTGTAGTCGTATAGCAGTTAATAACTCCGACTGCTCTTCGCTTAACCATCATCGGCACACTAAGCATTGAAACCAACCCTAGCAATTTAGCCAGCTTTTTTTCTTTATAGCTCTTATCTTTGGAAACATCTAAAATAGTTATCGGTTTTTTGTCATGAGCAACCAGACCGACTATACCTTCGCCTATCTTTAAACTCCGCTCCTTTAAATATTCGCTATTTAAAGCCTGGGTAGCTCTTATTTTTAACTCTTTTTTCTTATCATCTAAAAGCCATAAAGCACAAATCTTGGCCTTCATTACATTAGCAGTTAAAGTTACTATCAACTTCAATACGTCTTCCAAATATAAATCAGAAGTAATAGCAATGCTAATTTTACTTAAAGTATCGATGTAAGCTTTGTAAGAAGTTTTTGGCATAATATTTTATTTACCGACCTAAGCGCAGTTCAAATTGACTCGTTCCGTCAGATAAAAGAACTGTGCTCGGGGTAATTTCGATTATAGTCTTTTTACCAACCTGATCACCTAGCCCGACTATTCTATCGTCAATTACTGCCTTCGGATCTTTTTCATTCCAAATAATACCACCAAGGCTTAGCCCGCTGCCAATTACTTTAGTTTCAATCCGATTTTGAGTAAAAGGGTCTCTTTTTAAAGCAAGCAGCCTGGTCTCTTCTTCTAGTTTTTGATACAACCCTTCAGTTAGTTGCTTGGCAACAGTATTTGGATACAAAGTATTATAAGGTATATTGCTATCTTCTTGCTCAGTTAAAACAGTAGATTCCAATGTTTTTTTTCTACGCTCCTGAACCTTCTGAACAGTTTTCTTAGCATTACCAATAGCCATAATCAATATTAGCACTAGGAAACCGGTAATTATGAGTTTTATTTTATCCTTCTTGCTCATGATTGCAATACCTGTATCTACGATAAAAGATAAATCTTGAAATCCAAACTAACTTTCAATTTTCTATCCTTAGCCGATGAGTCTTTGATAATCTCTATTCTCTCAACGGTCACCAAGGCTAAGAGCTCGCTCCTAAGCCTCTCGATGTATTGCACTAACTCTGTATATGTGCAGTTAATCTCAATAGCAACCAAAATACTTTGGCAAATTCTTTGACCTATTGCTAGAGCCTCCTTTTTGCCTTGGAGAACTGCTTGCTTAGCTCCCGGCTTAAAAGAAATAATACTAATATTCGACTGACGAGCTAAATCAGAAATCTTACTTAAAGCCTCCTCTTCCTTGACTGGAAACTTACCCTCTAGGGCTGAGAATCTTTCTTTAAGCAGAGTTATCCCTTTTTCTAAAGAGCCTGCTTCCAGGGCTATTTTTTCAATGTCTGAAACCTCTTTCTCGATATTTGCAAGTTCTAACTTTAAGGCTGCTACTTTCTTACGGCTAGGGCTATAAATTAATGACCAAAAAATTATAAAAGCTAACAAAACAATAACAGTGATGATTATTATCTTTTTTTGACTCTGAGTTATTTGATTTAAACTTATCATGAACTTAATTATTACTAATCTGCCAACTCACAAGCTAGTTCAAATTTTTGGATCGAACCTTCTTTTTTTGAAGAAGTTAAACCAGCTTCAATAAAAAAGGCTGAACTCTCCAACCGCTGCATAAATTTAGATAAAACTGTTTCGGACAATTCACCGCTTGCTAAAACATGACCCCGGAGAGTCAAGTTACTTCTCTCCTGATTAAAACTTACCTGATCTAAAATTACCTCATCAGGAACTAAAACACTTAATAACTTAAGTAAACCATCGGCCGGAACCTTTCCGATCTGCAATTGATTAACCAAGGCTTCTCTGGCTAGAATACCCTGCCTAAGAGTCCTCACTTCGCTAATAGTTTCAAGGTGGGCTTTAGCATTAAAAATTCTAACCTTATAACTAGCCTCTTGAGACTTAAGAATCAATACCGCAAAAAAGAATAAAGCCGCTATGGTTATCGCTGAAACTCGCAACGATACTGTCTGGATTAATTCTGACTTTTGAGCTTTTATCTCTTTAGGGAGCAGGTTAATTGCTGTCGCAGAAAAAAGAACCGCCCCAAGATTATTTAGCAGCTGAAGACGAGAATTATCTAACTTATCCTGGCCGATCTCGCCAAAATCAAAGTTTTCAAGAAAAGGCAAGCTTAAAACTTCCAAAGATAACTCTTTGGCCAGGTAACTATCTAAATTTTTTAAATTAGCGCCACCGCCAACCAAGTACAGCTTGGAAGAAATCTCTTGATCAAGCTCAGAAACAAAATAATCAAAACTACGTTTTAATTCTTTAGCTAGAATCTCTAAATGTGGCCGCATCAAAGAAATAACTTGAATCGCCTCAATATTGCCCTTGATAGCCTGGTTTTGACTTTTCGGAAAACCAAAGGTCTGCTTTATCTCCTCGGCCTCGGCATAACTAAGTTGAACTTTTCCTTTATCGGAAATAAGCGTTCCGGTTAAGTCTTGGGTAAGCTTTTCTGAAGAAAAAGGTATTTTTCGAGAAAATTTCAAAGTATTATTAAGATAAATATAGAGACTACTCTGGTTGTAGCCAATATCAAGGATACTTTCAACTTTAAAACTTTCCGGCTGAGACTTTAAAATATTGCTATAATTAAAAGGCGCTAAGGAAACCTTTGATGGGGTAATATTGCATTCTTTTAATACCGATATATATTCATTAACCGCTTCTGCGTTAGCGACAGCAAAAACTATCTCGTTTTTCTTTACTTGCTCTTGATCGGTAAATTCTCTAATAACCTGCCACTCAATAGTCGCATCTTTTAAATCGAAGTTAAGCTCATCTTTCAGCTGCCACTTAGCTGCTCCGATAATTTCAGCCTTAGGTAAAACCGGCAACTCAAGATTTTTTATTACTATTGAATCCGGGTCGGAAATAGTTAAACAAACTTGGGCTTCCAAGATAGAATTTCTTTCTAAGAAAGATTTAATCAGCGCTATTAAGTCATCTTTTGTCTGATTAGTTAAAGATATTTTCTCAATTAATAAATCTTTGAGCTTAAACCTATTCCTGTATGGTTCTAAAAAAGAAATCTTTAAAAAAGCCTGGCCAAACTCAATAGATACCACTACCTTCGGCTTTTTTTGAAAAATACTAGTTAAATTTGCAATAAGCCCATTAACCATAAGTTTTTACTACATAGTAAGCAATAAACAATAATAAAATAGAAATTAGAATGCTCGAAACTCCTATACCAACCCTTAAATTATAAACTGTTTCTTCAAAGGATACAAGGGCTTTATTGGTATACTCGGAAATCAATCTAAGTGTATCTGGGCAAATAAACAAAACCATACCAAAAAAGGAAGGAAACTAAACCTACAACTATTTAAAAAACCATCATAGACCTCCTTTTATAAATATTACTAAAAACTTTTAATTTCTACACTCTGGGTAAGGTCAACTGAACCTTGAAAATCATCAAAGTTGCCGGTTGCGGTTTTAACAGTAATACTAATGATTACTCGCCGGATATCGGTTAAAGCATCCACCCCTAAAACCCAATCAGCATCAGAAGCCTTTTTATAACTAAAAATAACTCCTGTAGTATCCTTACCGTCAATAGTAAGTTCGGTTGGAATATAGTAAGGTACAACTGATTCAGCTGACCAGCTCCCACCACTATTGGTGCTAATTGAGCGGTAAATATGACCGTCACCACTGTCCCAACGAAACCGAACTGAAAGCACAACTGCCGGGTAACCATAACTATAAGAAAATTGGGTACTCGAAGCATCGATTATGCTCCGAGTGTATCTTAAGCCCCGGGCATCAGGCGTACCCTCAATCATTAGATTGCTAATTTCTTGAGCAATTTTTTGACAATCAAGCTGCCGCGGACTATAAATAAATAACTGAACAAAAAAAATCATCGCTCCAGCTACTACAGCAGCGACAATTGAAACTATCAACATAGTCATTATTAACTCAATTAAGGTCTCGCACTTTTTTATTTTTACCATGAGTAAGCTGTGGTTTCAGTTGCATCGCTCATTACAAACACTAGACTACTAACTGAGCTTAAATTTTTACTAAAAGTAAATAGACCAGTATTGTTATACGTTGCTCCAGCCGAAAGAGTAAAATTAGTATCAAAAGTGATAGTTGATCCTGAACTCTGAGTACCGCTCCACCTTTGAGAACCGTCCATAGTAATAGTTTTAACCTTTATGCCGCTTGCACCGCTAAAACTGATAGTTACTCCAGTAATAGTTATGCCGCTGCCACCAGTATTCTCTAAGGTAATATTCTGTAAATTCTTAGCCACTATACTTCCTCCGGATACTGCCAATGAGTCTGCTTCGTTGCCACCCACCCCAGCAACGCCTCCACCGCTTCCAGAACCAAAAGAAGCATTAGCCAAGTAAGTGACTACTCTTGCTAGTTGGCTCGCGCTACCGCCCTCATAAACCGTAACTACAACTTTCTTTAAGGTACTGTTTGAACCAACAACAAAATCAACTTCACGTCTTAAATCCTGACTATAGCCCTCATAATTTGAAGTATTAGTATCATAACCATCAGCTAGAGTAATATTATCATAGGCTAAGCTATTAATCTTAGACATCTCAGTTTTAGCTAAACCTTCAGCAACCAACAGTTGACGAGAATAAGCTATTGAACGTATGTACTCCATAGTCATAATACTGCTTGGTATCACCACTATTGCTATAATTACTATAGCGATAATTAACTCAATAAGGGTAACGCTCTTTCTTATCATGGCAGTATGTGATCCTGTGATTCTTCCCAGGAGACAATCTTGCTAGTTCCTATATCATAAGCTGCCTTAAGAGTACGTCTCCAGGTATAATTTGTGACTATCTTACCAGTAGAAGTTATATTCATAACATTATCAGAAGTAAGACCAGAGTTTAAAAGCATAACTTCAACCGTACTCCCATCGCTAAAAGTAATAACTGCTGTAATAGTCATGGGAGTAATATCGCTGCCTATTTCCCAATCCAACCAAACATCATTCTCAGTTGTACCAGCCGGTATTGTAAAATCAGCCATGTCAATGTTAGTTCCACTCTGAGCGGTTCCAGTCCACTCAGCAGTTGCCCGACCCAAATCTATACTAATTAAGTTCTCACCGGCATCAGGGGTCCAGCTTACCTGCACATGAGTTATAGTAAGATCACCACCGCTAACATTGGTCATGCTAACATTTTTCAATTTTCGATTAGCAATTATGTTTGTGGTGCTTGAATCAGCAATAAAAAACATGCCTGAGCCGCCAAAAGAATAATAAGTATTTGGGTCTATCGCAATATCGGCTTGAGCGCTAACTAAACCATCAGCTTCGTAGTCAGCTACTGCCGCCATAACTCCGGCCTGAGCAGCATAAAAAGCCTTTTGCTGATCAATGCTAGCGATATTATACTCTAAGGCTTGACTTATATAGACTACAATACCTAAGGCTACTATAGCCATTAAAACAACTATAATGATTACTGCAATTAAAGCAAAACTCTTATGTTTGATCATTGTTAACTAACAATAATGACAGTAAAAAGGGGGCAGAGAAATTAGAATGTTAATTTTCTGCCCCCTGCTTCTTCATAATCAATTAAACTCTTTATTGAAACGTTCCGTTGGCAACAGTGTAGTTGTAAACAGTACCGGTCGGACCAGTATAGTTAACACCTGAGGCCCTGCTCCAATCCTGAGTTACTCCTTGAGCCAATACATTCTCAAAGCAAGGATCAGCTACGCTGCAAGTAGTATTATTATTATCCCCAAGAGTAGTCGGCCAAGCACAAGTCCCACCGGCACAAGCATTAGCATAAAAAGTTGCTATGCCAGAGCGCACACCGCCGATTATACCCTTCTCGGCAGCTATCTGGGCTTGAGATTGAAGATCGTAGTATTTAGGAATAGCTACCGCAGCTAAGATTCCCAAAATAACAATGATCATGATTAGCTCGATCAAAGTAAAACCTTTTCTCATAAACACCTCCTTATCGTTTAAAAATTGCCATTAAATTCCACATTGGTAAAAATATTCCCAGAGCCATAAAAAGAACACCACAGCCTAAAACAAGTATCATTATCGGCTCAATCAAGGAACTAAAATTTTCAATTGTATATTCAATCTGGCTATCGTAATAGTCAGAAACAAATAAAAGTAGTTCATCAACTCTACCGGAATCTTCACCTACTGCAACCATTTGAGTTACTACCGGAGCAAACATTCCACTCTTCTTCATTGGATTGGCAATTCCCTCTCCCTCATTGACCGAAGTCCGGATATCATTTATCGTCTTTTCAATCACTGCATTGCCTATACCACCGGAAGAAAGCTCCAAAACCCGCAAAATTGGCACGCCTGAATGCATCAGAGTGCCGGTGGCCCGGCAGAAACGAGACATATACATTTTCAAAAATAACGGCCCAAAAACCGGAACCTTTAATTTAAATTTATCCCATAAAAATCGCCCGCCTTTCGTATTGATATATTTGTAAAAAGAAAAAATAACTATACCTAACAAAATCCCGGTAAGCCACCAATATTGACTGACCGCAGTATTAATCCAAATAAGCACCCGGGTTGGTAAAGGTAAAACTATATTAGCCGCTGAGTAAATCTTAACAAAACGAGGAATTACAAAAATGATCAGAATAAAAAAAGCAATCGCCATAGCGCAAACTACCATCATCGGATAACGAGTTGCGCTCTTAATCTGCATCTTTATTTTTTCTTCATGGACTCCTAAGGCGCTTAAGCGCTCTAAGGATTCACCTAGGGTTCCACTTTCCTCAGCCGACTTAAGCATATTAGTATAAAGCGGACTGAAAACTTTCGGGTGTCTCTCAAGAGCGCTTGATAAGTCATTGCCCTCTCTTATTTCTCGAGACACCGCTTCTAAGGTTTTTTTAAAAAGTTTATTACTAGTTTGATCACCGAGTGCCACTAGGCTTGAAAGAATAGTTACTCCAGCCCGTTGCAAAGTTGCAAACTGACGAGTAAACATATTAATTTCAGAAAGTTTAACCTTTTTAAACCGGCGTAACAACTCATTTAAAAAATTAGCTTCCTTACTCGACTCTTCTATAGTTACAGGCAAATAGTCCATTTCTTTAAGCTTATTAGCAACTGCATTTTCGGTTTCAGCTTCCATTGAACCGGTGACCAGCTTACCTTGTTTGTCGCGAGCCTTGTATTGAAATTCAGCCATTACTTAACCTTGGTTACCTTTAATACTTCTTCCGCTGTAGTAATACCCTGACTTACCTTCTCTAAGCCGTCCTCGCTTAAGGTTTTTATCCAACCTGAGGCTACGGCCCTTTCTAATATCTTATCAGCTGATTGTTTTTCATTAACCATATTGCGTATCTCATCGTTAATAGTGAAAAACTCATAGATTCCAGTTCTTCCCATAAATCCAGTATTATCGCATTTTTTGCAACCCTTGCCACGATAAAATAAATTCTTGATTTTAACACCTAAATCTTTCAAAATAGACTCTGATGGTTTATACTCTTCTTTACACTTATCACAAATTACTCTCACTAATCTTTGAGCAATAACCCCAATAACCGAGCTAGAAACTAAAAACGGTTCAACCCCCATATCAACCAAACGGGTTAAAGATGATACAGCATCATTAGTGTGTAGTGTCGAAAGAACCAAATGTCCGGTAAGCGAAGCTCTAATTGCAATCTCAGCGGTTTCCTTATCACGAATTTCACCAACCATAATCACATCCGGATCCTGACGCAAAATTGCTCGAAGACCTTCAGCAAAAGTAACACCAATTTTAGAATTTACCTGGGTCTGGCGTATTAAAGGCAATTCATATTCAACTGGATCCTCAATAGTAATAATATTTTTATCAATTGAATTAATAGTAGTTAGAGCTGCATAAAGAGTAGTAGTTTTTCCGCTTCCGGTAGGCCCAGTTACTAGAATAATTCCATTAGGCCGATGGATAAGTTTATTAAGTGCCTCTAGACTTTCATTAGATAAACCTAGATCTTTAAGCCCTAAAACAACTGACGACTTATCTAAAATTCTCATTACCACATTCTCTCCGTGAACTGTCGGAAAAGTTGAAACTCTGATGTCAATATCCCGATTTTCTATCTTTAAACGAATTTTTCCATCTTGGGGCCGGCGATTCTCAGCAATATCTAAATTAGCCAAAATTTTAATTCGCGAGGTTAAAGCTCGATTTAAGGCTTTGGGTAAATTGTGGGACTCACGGAGAACTCCATCAACTCGGTTGCGGACCAGTAAAGTTTTAGCTTCTGGTTCAATATGAATATCCGAAGCCCGTTCCTTCACTGCCTTAGAAATAATTAAGCTAACCAATTTTACTACCGGAGCTTCTTCGGCAATTTCAGCTAAATCCTTATCGTCCTTGACTGAAATTCTTTCAGTATCGATAGAATCAACGATTTCGTCAACTGTAGATGAACCACCATAATAGATATCTAAAATCTTTTGAATCCCGGTCTCAGAGGCTACAACCGGATCAATAGCATCCATCTGGCTCATCTTACGAGCCTGATCCAAAGCTACTATGTCCTGAGGGTTAAACATAGCTACGGTTAAACTAGTACCAACCTTAAATAAAGGCACCATTTTATATTTTTTAGCTAATTTTTCAGGAATTAACTTGGTTAATTCTGAATCAATAACGTATTCGCCTAAATCCATATAGGGCACACCTAAAGCTTTAGCCCTAACTTCAGCAATACTTTCCTCACTGATAAACTTTAACTTTTCCAAAGCCTTAATAATCGAAAGGCCAGTACGCCTGGTCTCGATCGTTGCCTGATCGAGCTGTTCCTGAGTAATCAAATTCTCTTTTAGTAATAAATCAGCTATCTCTTGTTTTTTAGCCATTATCTCTCCAATTATTGTATTTATCTACGTATCCTCAAATTCTTAGGAAGAGTGACTGTAAAAGTTGTCCCTTTGTTAATTTCAGAATCAACGAAGGTCTCTCCTCCGTGCATCTCAACAATATCCTTAACGATCGATAAGCCCAAGCCGCTACCTTTAACTTTATCCTTAGAATACCCTTCGATTCTTTTGAATCGATCAAAAATTTTGTCTAAATCTTGCTTCGGCATACCAATGCCAGTATCAGAAACGATAATCTTTACATTTTTTTCAGTATCTTCAAGTTTCAGGTTAATCTTACCCTTTGGTTTGTTATATTTTATAGCATTGTCGATAAAGTTTGAGATAACTTCATAAAGCTTATCTTCGTCCCCCCAAATTTCTATTTTTCTATTTGGCAAAGAAATCTTGATGTCGACTTCCTTTTTTTGGGCCAGCGGCCTAAGGGTTGCTACTGCTAATTCAGCTATCCTTCCTATATCAAAAAGGGTTCTTTTCATCTCCCTAGTTTCAGCATCTACTTTTGAAAAATCTAGCAAATCATCAATTAGGCGACTTAGACGACTAATGCTTTGAACCGCCAAGCTTAAAAGTTTTTTCTGCTGGCTATTAATATTTCCAGCTATTTCCTCTAGAATAATCCCTACCGATTCTTTAATTGCCGTCAAGGGCGTGCGTAACTCATGAGATACATTAGCAATAAAATTGGCCCTTAGGTCATCTAAATGCTTTGTGTCTTCTCTGAGACGAGAATTAGTGACCGCTAAGGCAGCTAAATCGGCTAACTTGCTTAAAATATCAAGGTCTTCTTCATTGAAAACACCTTTAGAAATTTTATTGTTAACATTTATCACCCCAATAACCTTATCTTGTATTTTTAAAGGAACGCTTAATAAAGAATTGGTATTATACTTCCCGTTACGTTTAGAAAAGCGCGGATCTTTGCTGATATCTTTAACTAATAAAGACTGCCCAGTTTGGGCAACCCAACCAGAAACGCCTTCACCTAGCTTAACTTTTACGTTCTTAATAATCTCTTTATCTAGACCTTTAGCAAACTTGATTAGCATCTCGCCGGTATTTTTTCCAACCAACATAAGTGAAACAATCCCAACTGACATTACATTAGCGATTCTATCCACAAGCATATTAAGAGTTTTCTCTAAATTAAAATTACCGGATATTTCTTTACTAATATTATAAGCCATCGTTAATTTAAAAAGTTCTTTCTCTAAAAAATCTCGGTTTTCTTTACTTAAGCTACTCTTAAAATCTTTTAAATTAACTAAAGATTTAGTAACCTCTGTTATCGACTTCTTGCGCTTAAACAAACGTGCGACCGTATTAATCATGCTTGTTCTCCAGTCAACTCTTTAATCTTATCTAGTAAAACCTTAGGCTCAAAAGGCTTAACTATATAAGCATCAGCCCCAACTTCTTGCCCCATTTTCTTATCACTATCTTGAGCCCGGGCCGTAAAAAGAATAATCGGTATGCTTTTATACTTTTCATCAAATTTAAGCATTCGGCAGACTTTATAACCATCAACCTTAGGAAGCATTAAGTCTAAAATAATTAAATCCGGATTACTCTTCTTTGCTTTGTCCAACGCCTCCTGGCCATCATAAGCAAATAGAACATCATAACCGCTAGCTTCTAGCCTCATCTTTAACATCTCAACCAACGCTGCTTCATCGTCAACTACGAGTATTTTTTTTGCCATCTTGCTCTCCCCTTTTAAATCCTGATAAATTAACTTTTGTTTTATTGACAATACTTATCTGCTACGCTTAAAACCTTATTTATATTTTTAACCTCTTGGGACAAATCTCCAGTTTTAACAATAAACCCCGAAGCACCCATATCTTTTGCTTTATCGAAAAGTTTCTGATCAGAATAAGCAGTTATAATGAATATCGGTAAATGCTTATCATGTTTTCTGATTTTTTTTAAGGTGTCTAGACCATTAAGCTTAGGCATTAATATATCAAGTAATACCACGTCCAGCCTTTCATTCTTTATCTTCTCTAAACCCTCCTTGCCATCAGAAGCAGTGATAACTTCATAATTATTCTCTTTTAGCCTCTGGCTAATCAGATCTAAAAAATCTGGTTCATCGTCCACAACCAATATCTTTTTTTTCATCGAACACCTCGCTTTTGATTCCTAATCATCTTTCTTAATTTTCTTTAAAATACTTTCTATTTCTTCTTTAATATTACCATCTTTAACGATAAACCCGGTTGCCCCTGCTCTTTTAGCCTCTTCTTTTCGATTCTCGGTGGAAAAAGATGTCAACATAAATACTGGCAACTTCTTATGTTTATTTCTTATTATCTCTAAAGCCGACATTCCGTCAAGTACCGGCATCAATATATCTAAAAAGACTATGTCAGGACTATCACTCTCTACCTTCTCTACTCCTTTCTGACCATTAACAGCGCTACATATCTCACAATTATTAGCCTCTAATCTAACTTTCATTATCTCCACGAAAACCGGATCATCATCAACAAGTAAAACTTTAAGTTTAGGCATAACTACCCCTTAACTCCTTCTTGCTTTATCGATTAAGTCAGCTTCACCTTTAGCATCATCGGGATAAGTTGATATCCTTACCCCGAAGGAAACCTTTTTAACTAATCGTTTTTTAATTAAATAACTATCCAAAGCCCTTCTTAGTCTTTCTTCTATCCTTAAGGCATTATACCTATTACAATCGGCAAGAGTAATTATATACTCCCCGACGACATCCCTAGTCACCAGTCTCCCTTGACCCTTAATAGCACTTTCAAGAATACTGCTAATTTCCTTTACGATTATTTTCATCTCCCTTAAAGATAACTCTTTATTTAACTCAATAAAATTATCAATATTTAGTATCACAAGCGACATTTTAATATTATCTCTAGCCGCATCCCTGATAGCATCCTTAATAAACTCCTTAAATAAAGCATCACTATTATAATTAGGAAAAGTAAAAATAAATTTTGTTCCTTTGCCTTTTGAACTTTCAACCCAAATCCTTCCATTATGCAACGTAACAATCCCCTTAACAATAGATAAACCCAAGCCAGTTCCTTTTTCACCAGCTCCGACATCGCGCTCAAACTGCTGGAATTTATCGAATATCTTAGATAAATCACTCTTTGCAATACCTTTCCCGGTATCAACCACGCTACAAACAACCTCGTCATTCTTCGCCTCGATTACGATCTCAATGTAGCCTTTTTCGGTAAACTTAAAAGCATTATTAATCAAATTAACAAATATTTGAACAGCTTTATCCGAATCAAGATAAACCTCAAGTTTTTTTGTCGGAAGTTTAGTTTTAATCTCAAGGCCTTTTTCTTTTGCCTTAAGCTCAAAAGATGAAACCACATCTTTTATTAATCTATTAATATTAATCAACTGCCTTTTAAGTATCACCTTTCCAGATTCAATTTTAGATATATCCAAAAGTTCATTTATAATCCGAGCTAACCGATCAATATTATTCTTAGAAGTAACAAGAATCCTTTCCTGTTTTTCATTAATTTCACCCGGTATCTTATCTAAAATTAAACTTATCCCCTCCTTAGTGATAGATAAGGGAGTACGTAATTCATGAGATACGGTTGCGACAAAATTACTCTTTAAATCATCAAGTCTTTGAAGCTCGATATTTTTCTGCTCCATTTCTTCATAAAGCATCCTAATAGCTTCTTGATTCTTTTTCCGTTGAGTAATATCCTCGGCAACCTTAAGGTAATAGTTAACTTCACCGCTGTACTCTCTAATCGGTGATATCGAGGCTTGCTCCCAATAAAGCTGACCATTCTTTTTTTTATTATGGAATTCACCTCGCCACTCTTTACCTGCAATAATAGTCTTCCATAAATCGCTATAACTATCCGAAGGCATATCTCCTGACTTTAAAACTCGAGGATTTTTTCCTAAAACTTCTTCCGATGAATAGCCGGTGAGCTGAGTAAACTTTGGATTTACATAAACAAGATTCCCTTTGACATCAGTAATTACCACCACACTCGGACTTTGCTCAACGGCACGTGATAATTTTTCCAATTCCTGTTGAGCAATTTTATGCTCAGTGATATTGCGGACTGTAGCCTGAAGGAGCTTCTTACCACTAATTTCCATAGCAGTTAAGAGAACTGTCGCGAAAAATTCTTCTCCTTTCATCGTTTTATGCTTCCACTCAAAAAAATGTGAGCCTTTATCAATTGCCATTTCCATCATTTGTTTAGATTTGACAAAAGAAGAAAGTCCATCTGGTTGCTGTTCGGGCGATACCTCTGCCGGCCCCTTACTAATGAACCCTTCCTCGCTCTCGCAAGCGAATAATTCTAAAGTGGCCTTGTTGCAGCTCAAAAACTTTCCTTCACAATCTAATGTCATTATCGCATCGCGAGACGAATCGAAAAGAATTCGATATTTCTCTTCACTCATTCGCACTGCTTCTTCTACTTTTTTGCGCTCAGTGATATCTTCAAAAATTTCTAAAATTGCTTTCTTGCCCTTATAAACCATACCAGCATACGTTATTTGAACTACTCGTCCACCAAGCACATCTCTACTTTCACAAGTCTCAATTCCCTCCACCCATACATCTTTCTTAAGCGGACAAAGATCACATTGCTTTTTATTGTCTTTATAAGCCTCCCAGCACTTTCTCCCTTCAAGATCGTCGCCACAGGCATGCTTCAATATATTATTGGCAAAAATTATAGTTCCATCTTCAGCAACAATATCTATCCCAAAAGGTATAGTAGCTAACAAAGCTTGGTTAAGTTCGTTAATTTTTACTAGCTCTCCCTCAGCTTTTTTACGCATGTCAATTTCTTTATTTAAATCACTTATAAAGGTAGTCGTATTTTTTAATTTATCGATCATCACATTAAAAGAGTCAGAAAATTGTTCAATTTCATCACCAGTATTTATCTCCACTTTGAAATTTAAATTTCCCTCAGCAACCTTAGTTGTAGCTTCATGCAATATTGTTATCGGTTTTACAAAGATTCCGCTAAAAATAAATCCTAAACCGGCCAACACTATCAATAGAATAATAATAATAATAAGTGAATTAAAAATTAACCTATTTAAAGATTCAAACACCTCGGCTGATTCCTGATCTATGCAAATTCTCCACGATAGCCCTCGCTCCAAAAGATTAGATTGCATAACTAAGGCATAAGCGACAAACATTCTCTTTCCTTGAATTTTAGATTTATCTATCATCATCCATTGATTCTTATTTTCTAATAGTTTACCTAAATCTTTAGTGCTGAAAAATTTAGCAGTTAGCGGTTTAAATTCAGGATGGTATAGAATGTTGGCTTCTTGATCAATTAAGACAGCATGGCCAGTTTTTCCGATTTTAAAATTTTCTAAAGCTGAAAAAAAACGTTTTATGTCTAATACGGCCTTACAGACACCTATCACTTCTCCGGAGCCTCTGATCGGGACCGCTAGAGATATCCCTAAAACATTACTTGATTCATCATAGTTAGCGCCCTCAATGTAAACCTTACCTTCACCGTTATTAAACGCCTCTTGCCACCACTGCTCATCTGCCTGGTAAAAGTCAGTAGTCTTACCTGACGCGGCGACTAAACCTCCAAATCTATCAGTTACGAATATTTCACTTAAACTGTTATCGACATCTTTTACTCTAGTTAATCGCTTACTTACTGGACTTTCTAAATATCTTTTAACCAATAAGTTATCTTCGGAATCGCTAATCCATTCCTCATCCCGGCTTTTAAAATAAGCTCGAATAGCATCCTGATCCATACCTTCATAGTTCAAATTATGCCTTTTAATCTCATCTATACGCAGAGGATGCGACATGTATATATCTATATCTAAAATTTCCTCATCAATAATCCTAGCCATTGCTGCGCTGAGTAGCTGTGCCATATCGCGATAATCTTCACCAATATTATTCCGCAACAGATTAGCTGCCCAAAAATATCCTAAGCTAAGGACTACCGACGCAAAAATAACGAGACACAAACAAATCATTAAGGTAATCTTGCGTCTAATACCGGTTTTATGTTTTATTTCTTGTTGCATTTTCTATTAAGTATTTTAGGTAAGTTTCTTGTATTTATCAGTTTATCATCCTGCCGAAAAATTACAAGATGATATTACAATATCATATATCTAGAAAGGATAAATTAAGAAAAAGGAAGGTATATCTTTAGAAAGAAACTTTCAGCTTTGTCCCAAAAATATGCAAATCATTCCACTTATCGCTCTTTTCGGTAGTTTCCCAAAGATAGTAGACTTCACCTTTTAGGTTTTTGATGATTTTAAGACCAAATCCGCCATAGAACCGGTTGCGGTTTAAAGTTTCAACATCAAAATCATAAAAAATCTCATCAGCTATATAAGGCTGAATCTCTAGTTTGGTAAGCTTAAACGGAGCTTTTATGCTAAACTTATTACGATAACGCCAATAATTATCAGCATCCTCACGATTTCGATATTCTAAGCGGCCACGATTGCTAAAGGCCAAATCAAATAATTTCCATTTTAGATCAGCATTTAGGTGAGGTCGGTTCTCTACCTTCCAATCGCTACTTTTATCTTCATGAATATGCCGATAGTTTACACCGAGATCTAACCAACTAACCAAGCCAGAATAAGTTACTCCTAGATCTGAATGATTATAGTAAGGATTATTAGCATTATCGCCCCAGCGGAACTCTTCTTCAAACGATAGTTTCCAATCATCATTAATCTTTTTAGATACGTTCGAAGTATTCCAATATTGAAAGTCGCCATCATCAAAAGAAAAGGAACAAAAAGGAAATAATGCAATCGCAATAGTTAAAACAATTAACTTTCTCATAGAAAAATAATATACATCACGAAACAAAACTGTCAACAATAAAGTATATAAAGTTGTCTGTTAAACGGGTAGAGTAAATATAAAACGGGAGCCTTTTCCTTCACCCTTAGAACTAGCCTCTATTTTTCCCTTATGTTCCTGAATGATATCTTTACAAATTGCAAGGCCCAGCCCAGTTCCTTCAACTTTTCCGCTTCTGGCTGGTTTAATTTGCTCAAAGGAATGAAAAAGTTTTGGAATATCATTTTTCTTTATACCGATTCCGGTATCAAAAACTTCAACTTCGATACTATTGTCTATTTTTCTGGTAACTACAATAACTTCGCCTTTTTTGGTAAATTTAATCGCATTACTGACTAAGTTGCTGATAACTTGACTAATCCGATCCTTATCAAACCTTGGCTTAGGTAAATCCTGACCAAGCTTTAAGCTAAACTGCAAACCTTTACGCTCAGCCAAAGGTTGCATTATTTCATAAACATCCCTGACAACCTCATTGACATCGTCCTCTTTAAGCCTAAGCTCCATCTTGCCGGCTTCCAGCTTTTGAAATTCTAAAACATCATTAATCAAACGAGCTAGACGATTAACGTTCTTTTTGGCCATCGAGAGAAGGTTCTTTTGCTCAGTGTTTGTATCTCCGGCCAACCCATCGAAAACTATACTAATGCTGGTTTTAATTGCCGCCAAAGGTGTCCGCAGCTCATGAGAAACCATTGAAGTTAGTTTTGACTTATATTCCACAGCCTCGCGTAACTTTTCTTCAACTCTTTTACGTTCGCTAATCTCTTTTTTAAGTTCAAGAGTACGCTCATCGACTAATTCTTCAAGATGATCCTGATATTTCTTTAACTCATCGGTCATCGTATTAAACAAAGAAGCCAAATCGCCGATCTCGTCATTGCCCTTGACCTCGGTATGACGTCCAAATTCCTTATGAGAAATAATATATCTAATAGCTCCCAACAGCTTCGAAATCGGAACAATAACAATCCTAGAAAGGCTCTGATAAAATAAAAATATACAAAAACCTAAGGCTAACAGTAAAACCAAAAGGTTTTGAGCCCGCATTTTTCTTATTTTACTATTTATAATTTCTTGTTTTATCCCAACATTGATCGTCCCGATAACCTCTTCGAACCAAGGAATTGGAATAATTGACTCATAATACTTACCAATAACCAAAGTCCTCCGTTGGGAAGTTTTTAACGGATAGAGGTCACCGTATTTACCTTTGTCATAAATACTACTAAAAAAAGGAGATTTAGCATGGTATAAAATCTTTCCATCCCGATCAGCAATAAAGCAATAATCAATGCCTTCATTTGCAAATAAAACACTCTGCAAATATTCATCCATACCCGAAAATTCATCGAGCGAAAAATAACGTAAATTATTGTGTACAGTCCGACGCAAAGCCTTACCAACCGCATAAGATTTTTCCTCCAAGGCTTCTTTATAAGCTACTTTAAAAGAAAAAATGGTAATCAATGAATTAGCAGCTACCGCTACAACAATAACTAAAAGAATAACCGAAAATAGCTTGGTTTTGACACTTATATATTTCTTCTCTGATTTTTTATTCATTTAACTATATTTTCTCCGGACATTTCTATATATTCAACCGGAACTTTAATTCCGAACTCCTCAGCTTTACGCAAATCAAAAGCAAAACCATTATTCTTCGGCCATTCTGGATATATCTCTTTGATTGATCTACCTTCGAATAGCTCTTTAATCATTCTGGCAGCTTGGTGGCCCATGCTTCGGTTAGAAGGATATACAACCATAGTCGCTCCCCAGCCTTGCATAACCGACTCCTTTCCTAGACCAATCAAAGGCTTAGTCGCGTTTTCATAAACCATACGACAAAAATACTCCTGCACCCCCATCTGATCATTAGGGGCCAAGAAAACATCAACTATCGGATCAAGTTCTAAAACAAACCTCTTAGCTGCTTCAGCCATATATTTGCTTCCTTTTTCGCCAACAACTAAAGGCACTGAACGAAAAATAATCTTAAAATTCTTAAACTCAAGATTAGTTTTAAAAAGCTCCTCGGCCCACTTACGATAACTCCTTGACTGAGGCATATCAGCATAAATAAGACCAATAATTTTTGCCTTAGGCATTAACTCTTTGATAAATTCAAAACGGGTCGCAACTCTTAGAGGGTAATGGACTCCGGTAAAATTATACTTAGGCGGCGCATCAAAATCTTCAATTACTCCAATTCCAACTGGATCGGTATTAGCAGCAAAAACAGCTACTTGATCCTTGCCTAAAAGTACATTTTTAGCAGCAACGGTCATCACTGTACCATTAATAAAAATAATATCATAATTGTTCGGTAACTGTTCCTTGAGAATCGCCTCGCCTTTTTTTATATCATTTTCAATGACAAAGTAAGCCAGGCTTAAATTGCCCCCTTCTCGATAACCCCAATAACTGAGACGTTCAAGCATAGCTTCCCTTACCTCTTTATAGGGCTCTCCGGTTTGAGAATCCAAAATAAGCAGTTTAAAATTTCGGGAAGAATTTTTAGCCACCGCTGGCTGATTCTCGGTAAATAGTGCGGTTTCCTCAACTCGATCAGAATTAGTACAGGAAATAATTAGGCCTAGGCAAACAAAAATAAACGACCTTAATAATAAATTTAAAAAATTAACACCTTTCATCTTATGGTGATATTTTACCATAAACCATAAGACACAAAAACAAAAAATCCCCACCTTTTTTAAGGTGGGGATAGCTTGCTTAATTGTTCCTTCAGCCCAATTCAAGGACTAAGGTTATTTCCCTAAGTTAATCGCTCTGACCTTTACAACACCTTCAATCTTAGAAAGAGCTTTTATAGTCTCCTCCTTAGGTTCATCTGAAGCATCGATAATCGTACAAGCATAGCCGGCTTTACTCTTATTTAACATCTCAACGATATTAATATTGGCTTTAGCTAAAATCGTTGAAACCTGACCAACCATATTCGGAATATCTTTATTCATAACTATCAACCGGTGACTAGAATTTTGCTCTAATTTACAGTCAGGAAAATTAACTGAATTCTTAATAACCCCCCGCTCAATGAAATTACGCAACTGCTTAACAACCATTACTGCGCAATTAGTTTCGGCCTCTTGGGTTGAAGCACCAAGATGAGGTATGGCTATTACCTTATCCATGTTAAGTAGTTCATCATCAGGAAAATCAGTTACATATCTCTCAACTATACCGTCTTTGATTGCTTTAGCTAAATCATCATTGTTTACTATTCCACCACGGGAAAGATTTAAAATCCTGACACCTTTTTTCATCCGAGAAAACTTCTCACTATCAACCATTCCTTTAGTTGCATCAGTCAAAGGCGTGTGCAGCGAAATATAATCTGCTTCAGCCATAAGTGCATCTAAACCATTAGCTCGTTTTACCTGTCTTGAAAGACCCCAAGCCGACTCAACCGAGATAAACGGATCATAGCCAACAACCTCCATACCCAAATCTAAAGCAGCATTGGCCACCATAACCCCGATTTTACCTAAGCCAACAATACCGAGAGTTTTGCCCATAATCTCAAAACCGGCAAAATCTTTCTTATTCTTTTCTACCGAGGTCGGAACTTCAGTTCCCTTTCCCTTAAGTGATTCAGAAAAGGCAATACCCTTAGAGATATCCCTTGAAGCTAGCAGCAATCCGGCTATAGTCAACTCTTTTACGGCGTTAGCATTGGCTCCCGGAGTATTAAAAACAACCACCCCTCTTTCTGAGCACTTATCAATCGAAATATTGTTGGTTCCGGCTCCAGCCCGACCCACCGCAAGAAGAGATTTCGGTAACTCCATATCATGCATCTTAAAGCTTCGGAGGATTATTGCTTCGGGATTAGTAACTTCAGTACCAATCTCATATTGATCAAGCGGAAAAAGGGCTAAGCCCTCTGTTGAAATTTTATCTAGTTTCATTACCTTATACATCATATCCTCCTTTAGTTGCTTATCGGTTTGTTTTTTCGAATTCTTCCATAAGTTCAACAAGTTTTTTAACCCCTTCAACCGGCATGGCATTGTAAATACTAGCTCGCATGCCGCCGACAGTACGGTGTCCTTTCAAAGTCTTAAAACCTTTAGCTGAAGCCTCCTCGATGAATTTCGCATCTAGCTCCTTATTCCCGGTAACAAAAGGGACATTCATCAAAGAACGGTTTTCTTTTTTAACCGGACTGCTGAAAAGTTTTGACTGATCTAAATAGCTATAGAGAATTTCTGCTTTTTCACGATTGAGCTTTTCGATTGCCGCCAGTCCTCCTTTTCCCTTAATCCAGGCAAAAACTAACCCGGCTATATAGATTGAATAGCAGGGCGGTGTATTGAACATCGAACCGGCGTCAAGATGAGTTTTGTAATTAAGCATCGCCGGAATACTGTCTGGAGCCTGGCCTACTAAATCTTCACGGATGATAACCAAGGTAACACCGGCTGGTCCGATATTTTTCTGAGCTCCGGCAAAGATAACTCCAAATTTTGAAACATCAATTGGCTCAGACAAAATATTAGAAGACATATCGGCGATTAAAGGAACTGCCCCTGTATTAGGGATCTTTTCATAAACTGTTCCGTAAATCGTATTGTTAGTTGCGATATAGAAATAGTCAGCGTCTTTAGAAAAATCATCAGAATTAAGTTCCGGGATATAAGTAAAATTCTTATCTTCGGAACTGGCAACAACCTTAACCGCCCCCTGTTTCTTAGCTTCGGCTATTGCTTTCTTGGTCCATTGGCCGGTATGCACATAGTCGGCTTTTTTATTTTTGACCATTAAGTTCAAGGGAATCATCGAGAACTGTAAACTTGCCCCGCCTTGCAAAAACAAAACCTTATAGTTATCCGGAATAGCCATGATTTCTCGTAGGGTAGCTTCGGCCGTCTCGATAATACCTTTAAACTCCTTGCCGCGATGAGAAAGTTCCATTACACTCATACCACTTCCTTGATAATTAAACATCTCTGCGGCAGCTTTCTTCAAAACTTCCTCTGGCAAAACTGCTGGTCCAGCACTAAAATTGTATACCCTCTCCATGGTTACCCCCCTTTAAGTGATGCGGCAACAAACCGCAAAGCATTAGTAAAATCCATATCTAAATACATAATATTTTCTGGCACTATAATTTTAATCGCTGAAAAATTTAAAATACCACGCACCCCGGCTTTGATTAACTTATCGGCTACGGCCTGAGCTGAGCCTGCCGGAACAGCGATTATTGCCAACTCAATGTTTCGCTGTTTAATAATACTTTCTAATTGGTTATCGCCAAAAACATCGATAGCAGTGCGAATTCTTTCAATCTTATTAATACTGCAATCAAACCCAGCCACAATTTCAAATCCATCCTCCTGAAACTTTTCATAATCTAGGAGAGCGCTCCCGAGACGTCCCAAGCCAACAATACAGGCCTTGCGCTTCTGATTTAAATTAAGCTTACGCCCCAACTCTTGCTTTAAACCGCTAACTTCGTAGCCTTTTCGAGTGTAACCGGTAAGGCCTAAAGAGCTAATATCTTTACGCACCGTATATTCAGTAGCACCAATAGCTTTAGCCAGATTCAGAGAAGATACAAAATCAACTCCTTGCTTTTCTAAGGTGTTTAAATATCCAAAAATCTTACAAATTCGCTCAAGACTATTATCTGATAAACTCATATATGTTCCTTAACCTTATTTAAGTGAAATAATTCACTATTATAGCTAATTTATACCCTATATTACCCTGAATGTCAAGATATTTTATGGTATTTTTTAGGCTAACTAATAAATGTATATTTTTCAATCGATTATCAGTATGATTCCTATAATATTAGTGAAATTTTTCACCCCATTATCAAAAAAAGGGGCGATTATTGCCGGCCAGACAAAAATACAGTTTCGTCTTTTGCCGGAATACTGACTTTAATATTGTGCTTTTTCAGGTTAGTTCTTAATACCTCAGACTGCTCTTCGTCACCATGAACAATAAAAACCTTCTTTAACTTACCTTGGCATTTTTTAACATATTCGACCAGACCATTTTTATCCGAATGTGAACTAAAAGCATTTAAAGTAACTACTTCGGCATTTAATTTATAAGGATGACCAAAGATCTTAACTTCCGGGTTTCTTTCAACAATTCTTCGGCCTAAGGTATTTTTAGCCATATAGCCAATTGCAATTATGGTGTTGTGTGGATTTTCAATATTGTTTTTTAAATGGTGAAGTATTCGACCATTTTCGCACATTCCGGAAGCTGATATTATTATCATCGGGCTTTTCTTTTCATTAAGCTTCTTTGATTTGTTGACATCAGTTATATAGGTAATGCTGCCATAACCTAAAGGATCCTCTTCTCTTTGAAAAGCCTGCTGAGTGATATCATCGAAATACTGCCAATTTTCCCGAAATACTTTAGTCAAATTCACCGCCAGGGGACTATCAACATAAATTGGAATCTTTTTTATCTTTTTACGCTTTATCAACTCACTGATAAAAAATACAATTAACTGTGTTCTTTCTAAAGCAAAAGAAGGGATGATAATTTTACCGCCCCGCTTAATCGTACGATTTACAGCAGCAGCCAGCTCTTCCTCAGCATCTTCGATACTTGAGTGACTTCTCCCACCATAGGTACTTTCAATTATAAGGTAATCTATATCTTTGGGAACTTCCGGATTTCTAAGTAAGGGCATGCCATAGCGGCCTAGGTCTACGGCATAAGCTATGCGCATATTGCCATGAGTAGTTTTAATATCAAGGGTTGGTACAGTTGAACCAAGAATATGCCCGGCTTCAAAAAAAGTTAAATCTATCTCTCTGGCCAAAGGAAATTTTTGATGATATTCCAAAGATCTAATATATTTAAGTGACTTCTCAGCATCTTTTTTAGTATAAAGTGGTTCCCTTGGCGGGAGATGTTTACGACGGTTAATCTTATTTACATAACGAACATCTTCTTCCTGGACATAACCACTATCAGCAAGCATGTAATGCAATAATTTCTTAGTGACCGGAGTAGCAAATACATGTGAACGATAGCCGTTTTTTATTAAAGTCGGGATATTACCACAATGATCGATATGAGCGTGGGAGACCACGCAGGCCTTTAAGCTTTGTGGGTTAAAGGAAAACTTTGAATTAACTTGGTAGGTTTCATCCCGACGACCATGGAAAAGGCCGCAATCAAGCAATATACTGGAATGATCTGTAGATACAAGATGCTGCGAGCCGGTAACTGTACGAGCTCCGCCGCAGAATTTAATCGTTACTGTCAACTAATACTCCTGGTGTTTTCATATCTACGTAGGAAACTTTTATTCCATGATTAATTATACCCTAATAATGAGAAAACCTAAAGTAAAAATAATTAGCGATTTCTTTGAATTAAACTTACTTTAGATAAGCCTTGATGATTTTTTGCTCTTTTAACGGCTTACTGGCTGAATTAACCGCTGTGCCTTCTATTTTTTGAACAACTTCATAACCGGAGATTACTTCGCCAAAAATTGTATGCTTCATGTTAAGCCAAGGAGTAGGAACCGTAGTAATAAAAAATTGACTTCCGTTACTATTGGGTCCGGAATTAGCCATCGCCAATAGACCCGGCTTATCAAATTTAAGAGTTGGAGTAAATTCATCCTCAAACGACGCACCCCAAATTGAGCGACCGCCCATGCCGGTACCAGTCGGGTCTCCGCCTTGAATCATGAAATCAGCCATCACCCTGTGAAATATTATTCCGTTATAATAACCCTGCTCAACCAGTCCGATGAAATTTTCACAAGCTTTCGGTGCCCGCTCCGGCATAAGTTTAAGCTCGATATTACCCTGATTTGTTTCTAGAACTACTATATTTTTTTCCATAGCTTTAACCTCCCCAAAAATACTGCCGGTAAAAATACCAATTAATAAAAAAACAAATAACCTTTTCATAAACCCCCTCTCCTCCTTCAGCAATATTTCAACCGATCCCTAAACCATTCTTATCGCTAGGGCCAAAGCACTGCCACCGCCTAGACAAGTAGCGGTTAAACCAATTTTTTTATTCTGAACCTTAAGCACATTGATCAAAGTAACTAGCCCTCGGGCTCCGGAAACTCCCAAGGGATGACCCAAGGCAAGGGTTCCGCCAAAAACATTCAAACGTTGCTTATCCGCACCGCTTAAATTCATAGTCACTAAAGCTTGAACTGAAAAAGCCTCATTTATTTCAAATATATCCACGTCAGACAATTCAAGCGAGCTCAACTTAAGGCACTTTTTAATCGCCAAGGCCGGAGCAGTAAAAACTAACTTTGCTTCAACAGCAACTGTAGCATATCCCAAAATATAAGCTAAAGGAGTAAGTTTATTTTCCTTAAGCCCCTTATCGGAAGAAAAAATCAAAGCCGCGGCTCCGTCTGCCGGGGCTGAAGAACTACCGGCAGTAACCGTACCGTTAGCTTCGAAAGCCGCAGGTAAATTGGATAATTTTTCTAAAGATAAGTTTTTTCTTGGCTTTTCATCGAGACTGAAAATCTTATCGTCATTTATAGAAATTGGTACAATTTCATTAGCAGATAGTCCTTGTTCTTGAGCATGGATCGCTTTGCGATGACTATCTAAAG
The DNA here is from genome assembly GCA_021735655.1 of Candidatus Omnitrophota bacterium. NCBI lineage: Bacteria > Pseudomonadati > Candidatus Omnitrophota > Candidatus Omnitrophota bacterium. The sequence continues at coordinate 54,344 of JAIPGM010000005.1, forward strand.
TATAGATATCCTGATCCTCTCGGGATATATTAAACTCTTTAGCCGTATACTCAGCGATTACTCCCATATGAGTATTGTTTAACTTACACCAAAGGCCGTCGTCAATTAAACTGTCACCTAAATCTTCCTTCTTGAATTCTCCTGACTTTTTATTTCGTGGCAAAATATATGGACATTGAGAAGCACTTTCCAAGCCTCCGGCAATAATTAAATCTGAATCTCGACAAAGTATAGCCTGACTTGCCAAAACTGCTGATTTTAAACCCGAACCACAAACTTTGTTTATGGTAAAAGCCGGAGTTTCAACTGACAAACCGGCAGCAACTAAAGCCTGCCTAGCCGGATTCTGCCCTAAACCGGTGCTTATGACATTCCCCATTATTACTTCATCTAGTGACGATTTATTTATCGAATTTTTTTCAACAATTTTTCTGATTACCGAACCGCCAAGTGAAACCGCAGATAGCGTTTTCAAGCTCTGCCCCATGCCACCGATAGGAGTTCTTAAGCCATCTACTATAAATACCTTTTCCATATCCTGAAATATCTCCTCTAGCGAGACTTCGATTTAATTAATTCAAGTATCCGACCTACATCAACATACTTATCAATCAAATCTTCAGTTTTTTTAATCTTAGGTTTATCTTCGGCCCGGATCTTAAAAATCATATTGTTAATCCTTCTAGCTGTAGAAAAAGAATCTTCCTCAACCAAGATTAAAGGAATATTAGCCCGGTCAATCGCCTCAATTATCTTTTTGACTGGTTTTTTTCCATAAGTAGCTATGATCCCGGAGATGTGATATTTATCAGCCACACCCAAAACCCAGCCACTTAAGGCTGAAAATATGATATCTTCACGATTTCCAGGAACAATCAAAAGAGTTCCGCCGGAAAAATAATCTAAAGCCTGATGAGCAACCACATCTCCAATGACAAAACGCTCAACCACTCTACCGAGACCATTATGACCACAGATAAGCTTACCCTTAAAATCCTCAAGCAACTCCGAAATTGTAGGATTAGAAAGCACCTCTTCAAAAGGAATCACTCCCAAAACCTCTACCCCTTTTCTGGTTAAGCCTTTGCGAATTAGACGGTTAATTTTTTTGTATTTACTTTTTTTAACCTTATTAATGATTACCCCTAAAACTTCTACCCCTCGAAGATCGAATTCAGCCCGATTAAGCATAATTTCATCAATCGGCCGGCCAATACCACCACAGCTCACAATAATAACTTTGAGTTTAAGTAACTTTGCCACATCAGCATTAGACATGTCAAACACCGAACCCACGCCAGCATGGCCAGTTCCTTCAACTAACAAAAAATTACACGACTTCTTTAAGCGCTCATGGGAACTTTTAACTTTATTAGCCAAAACAGAACGTTTACCGTGCAAGATATATTCCTCGGTAAAACCTGGAGGGATAGCTATCGGACTCATATCCTGCAAATTACCCTTAAAGCCAAATATCTGTTTCATAAGCACTGCGTCTTTATCTATCTTTTTACCGTCAACAATCCGATACTGCTGCCCAACCGGTTTCATATAGCCTAGGCGCTTAACCCGTTTTTTCAAAACTGAAAGAAGCCCCAATGAAACTATAGTCTTTCCGTCATTTTGCCTGGTAGCACCAATATAAATACTCATAAATTATCACCTCTCTCTTCTAATCTGCTCCGGTAAAAAATATAAAAAATCGTCTTGCCAAAATCATCCTAACTTTTTTTCTCTAAGCTCTGCCACTTAGTTTTTAAATCATCTCTATTTATCGCTTCTAAAAGATAATTAGTAAATTCACCGGCAGTTGCACCATTATCACGACCGGTAATTTTAATTTTTTGTTCAAAGTTTCCGCAAATATCCAAAGCCATACTTACCTTCTCAGCCTGATCCTTAAAACCAATATGGTTTAAAAGCATTGAACTTGCCCGAATCATTGATGATGGATCAGCATACTTAGCCCGTCCCTCCTTAACCATTCGAGGAGCACTCCCATGGATAGCCTCAAACATTGCCCAAAATTTACCGATATTAGCACTACCGGCAGTCCCTACTCCGCCTTGAAGTTGAGCAGCTTCATCAGTTAAAATATCACCGTAAAGATTAGGTAATACCATAACTTGAAAGTCGCTGCGACGGGCCGGATCAAGTAGTTTAGCAGTCATAATATCAATATACCACTCATCAGAGCTTATGCCTTCGGCTTCATACTCTTTAGCAATAGCTTTAGCTACTTTTGAAAATCTACCATCAGTAGTTTTAACTACATTTGATTTTGTAACTACAGTTACCCGTTTTAAATTATTTTTCCGGGCATATTCAAAAGCCATACGGATAATTCGCTCAGCCCCTTGTTCAGTAATAACCTTAAAATCAATACTTAGATCATCACCGACATTTACCCCGCTAGAACCTAGAATATAGGCGCCTTCAGTATTCTCACGAAAAAAAATCCAATCAATACCTTGGGCCGGGACTTTAACCGGCCGAACATTAGCAAAAAGATCCAACTCCCGACGCATAGCAACATTAGCACTTTCAATATTCGGCCAAGAATCTCCGGCTTGCGGCGTGGTAGTCGGACCTTTTAAAATAACATGGCATTTTTTTATTTCCTTTAAAACGTCATCGGGAATTGCCTTCTTATGTTTTGCCCGGTTTTCAATAGTTAAACCTTCAATAGTTTTAAAAGCGACTTTTCCTTGCTCAAGCTCTTTAGCCAACATGGCCTCTAAAACCTTACGGGCATGTTTTGAAATTTCCAGGCCAATTCCATCTCCGGCACAAATACCGATAATTATCGGTTTCAAAGTTGCATAATCAATCCAATCTTTAGCCTGTTTCATTTCCTTAATCCGCAAAAGTTGTTCTCTAATCAATTGGTCAAATTTATTCTTTGCTTCCTCTATTAATTTAGACTCTTTAAACATCGCTTGCTCCTCGTTTATTACACTTTATCAAAAAAATTGAAAACCGGCTGAAATTTATTCATTCAAAAAATAAGTTGTGCCAAATAGCAAAATTAAGCAAAGCCCAAATTTTAAAAGTATTATTTCCGGCTCCGGAAAAATGTCGCTTTAGCAAACTTTGAACATATTCCACGTTAAAGTAACCCATTTTTTTCAGATTCGCCTCAGAAAGATAATCAGTAACCATAGGCTTAGCTTCCTTTTTCATCCATGGACCCACTGGCACACTGAGCCCTTTTTTAGCATTAAATATAATTTTAGCAGGAAGTTTACCTTTCATAGCTTTTTTTAGGCAATATTTCGATTCCAACCTCCTGACTTTTAAATTAAACGGCATCGCCATTATAAAATCTATCAAAGAATTATCTAGAAACGGTGATCTTATTTTTAATCCGGTAGCTCTACTTGCACAATCAAACATCGGCTGCAGAAAGTTTGGAGAAAGTATGTTAAAATCAGCAGCTATAATCTTATTGAAATCACTTATACCTTTTATACCGCTTAATTGTTTTTTATAGGCATCAAAAGAATCATGCGAAGCAACCCCTCGTAAATCATTGCTATAAAGCTTCTGCTTTTCCTGCTCGCTGAAACTCAAACGCCAAAAATAATGGGCTCGGGCAACATCATTATAACGAGTTCCAGTCATAAGGTGCCGGATTTTAAAACTTAGGCTAACCGGCCAATTAGAAATCGAAAATTTATCGGCAATCGTTGCGATACCTCTTTTTAATCCTTTGGGAACTAACCGACTGTAATGAAAATTTGCTATATCTGCCAAGTAAGTATTAAACCCGCCTAGCGTTTCATCCGAGCCAGATCCGCTAAAAGCCACTTCTAAATCGGTATTATTTTTGATATAGTCAGAAACCAAATAAGTTCCCAGTATGGCCGGATTAGCGGCTAGACTGTCCCGATGCCAAATAATCTTTGGCAGCAATTTACATGCTTCTGGTCCAACATCTACCCTAGTAGCATCAATGTTTAAACTATCCGAAGCATCTAAAACAGTCTTAGCAGTGTTATACTTTTTAACCCTGAATGCTGCATAAAAAGCTCTTGGCTTAACTTTTCCAAAGCTATCAGTCAAATATGCTAAGCTGCTAGAATCTACCCCTCCACTGAAAAGAAGGCCGATGGATTTTTCCTGATCCAACTGACGTACCGCTGATTCTTTCAACTTTTCATAGAACGAATCAAAATAATAAGAGTCAGATTTTGCCTCTTGTTTAACTTCTGAAGGCTTCCAATACTCTCTTAAGCTAACTTTTTTTCCCGAACACAACAATAAATGCCCCGGAGGAAGTGTATTTACGTCTTTGACTAATGTCTTAGGATCAGGAACATAGTTGTAAGAAAAAAAATCATGTAATCCGGAATAATCTAAATGCTTATTGAAATTAGGATCGGCTAATATGGCCTTAATCTCTGAGCCAAAACTAATTCCTCCAGATTGAATAGTATAAAATAAAGGTTTATTGCCGAACCTGTCCCTGGCCAGCAATAATGCTTTTGCTCTTTTATCCCAGATTGCCAAAGCAAATATTCCATTTAAATACTTTATGCAATCAGCTCCGTATTCTTCGTAAAGATGGATTATAACTTCTGCCCGGTGAGCTGTTTTTAAGATATGGCCTTTCTGTTCTAGATCCTGCCTTAATTCATTAAAGTTATAGAGCTCCCCTTCATAGACTAGTAGGAGATCTTTTTCTTTAGAAGTTAACCCTTTAGCTTTTTCTAAATCAGCTGTATTTTGAATCCCAGTGCATACGCAACCAGAACATCTAGTTTCTTTTTTGCTGCCACAACAATTCGTTATGAGGCCTAATCCGATATTATCATCAATAAATACATCTCGCTTGCTGGGACGATGTTTTAAAGTATCGGCCATCTTGATGATCACACTTTGACTCACCTGCCGATCAGAATTAAACTCAAATTTTCCGCATATTCCACACATTATCTCTACCTGTTTATCTGCAAGTATCGATCACGACTGTTGTTTTGATTAAGCTACGGTTTACTTGAAACGTTTTTTCTTCTTTGTGTTTTTAGCTCTTTCGACTAGCGGTTTTTTACCTGATTTTGTTTTTTTAAAAGCATCGAGGATTTTTTCGGCTTCCTTAAAGGATACCGTAATAAATGAAAACTTATCAAAAACACTGACATCATTTATTTTTCTCTGGTCGATTCGCGAAACCTGCTGAATCAGTTCAACTATTTTGCGGGCAGTCATTTTATCAATCTTACCCTTAGCTACAAAAAGTCGAGTTGTTCCCTTTTTGTCAACATAGGGTTCTCGAATCATCGAATATTTAGCTTCATCCAGCTCTTCGCCAAAGGAATACTCAATTAAAGCTGAGATTACACTTTCCGGATCATTTTCAGCTAAGATATCTTTAGCAAAAGATTTATGCTTTTGTGCATTCTCGGTATCAATTAAATCATCAAGACTTTTTTTAATCCGTACCTTCTTTGAGCTAATAACTTCTTCAACCCCAGGAATCTCTTTCCGACGAATATCAGTCTTAGTAAGTCTTTTGATAAATGTTAACTTTCGGTATTCATCAGAGGTAACAAATGTGATCGCCGTACCAGTTCTGCCAGCTCTACCGGTTCTACCGATTCGATGCACATAGCTATGTGGGTCTTGAGGAAGTGCAAAATTTATAACGTGAGTTAAATCATTCACATCGATTCCTCTGGCGGCAACATCGGTAGCGACCAAAATAGTAGAACGCTTTTGCTTGAACTTATCAAGAATTCGTTCACGTTGGTTTTGAGAAATATCTCCATGAAGGCCATCTGAATCGTAACCACGGAAGCTAAGTTTTCGTGCTAATTCATCAACATCAATTTTAGTTCTACAAAAGATTAAACCATAAAATTCATTTTCGCTATCAATAATTCTACATAATGCCTCAAATTTGTCGGCTCGATTCACTTCGAAATATATCTGATCAGTTAAACTTACCGTTAATTGATCTTGAGAAGCTCTAACCAGTTTATAACTTTTCATGTATTTCTTAGCAAGTTCGAGTATCGGCCTTGGCATGGTGGCCGAAAAAAGTAAAACCCGTTTTTCTTTACTCGCATAAGAAAGTATCTCCTCAACATCATCAATGAAACCCATATTAAGCATTTCATCAGCTTCATCGAGAATAAAATAGTTCACCTCGGAGAGATCTAAGGTTTTTCTTAATAAATGGTCTTTTACCCTTCCCGGGGTGCCAACTACAATGTCTACACCTTTGCGCAATCTGCGTAATTGCTGGTCTATAGACTGACCGCCGTAAATTGCGGCAATATCTAGACTCTTATTGCCTCTTAAAGAATTTATTTCTTCAGCAACTTGCACTGCTAGCTCTCTAGTCGGGGTTAAGATGATAGCTTGGGGGGATCTTGTTCTATTGGTAATTTTTTCAATTAAAGGCAGGCCAAAAGCAGCAGTTTTACCGGTTCCGGTTTGGGCTTGGCCAACAATATCGCAGCTATCCTTTAAAAACAAAGGAATAATTTCCTTTTGTATTTGGGTTGGTTCTTCAAAGCCTTTTCTTTTTAAGGCTGCTAAAGTGCTATCGGCTAAACCTAATTCTTTAAATTTCTCTAACATGGCGGTTATTATAGCAGATTATCCAATATTATAAAGGGTTTGTTTTAGGCGACGATATTGACTTGGGGAACGTAAATTGCTCCTACAAGCCCAATTCAAACTAGATTCCAATCAACCTTTTTATAAACATACTCAAAAACTACCCTGCGACAGGCTAATAGGAAAAAACAGAATTAAAAAAATAGCTTTTATTTTACAATTCTTGTCAACTTTTTTAACCTACCCTACGTCTTATATATGTAAAGATTGAAATATCAAGCCTAAAAAAGGAGGTAGCCATGAAAAACCTAGTTGTTCTGATTCTCATTACTATGATGTCCCTAACCGGTACGGTTAAAGTTTTTGCTAGCGACTGGGATGTTGCTGGTAAAGTACTAACCGGTATTGCCGGATTAAGAGTTATTACCGGCGGCAAAGTAGATTTAATTGGTGGTATAACTGGTATAAACAAAAACCGCTATGTTTCCAGTAAAAAATATCGTAATCAAAGTAAAAACCATGAATACTGTCAACAAGAATGGGTTCCCTACTACAGTTGGGAACGAGAATGGATTCCGACCCATAGTGAATACAGCAAGAAAAAAGGTGAGATTATTGTCGAAGGCCACTACATTAAATATAAAGTCACCAACAATGGTCATTGGCAAACAAATCACAGATGCAGATAGATCCCTTTTCAACTAAACCAATAAGTCTGATTTAACATCTAGGTAAGACTCATAAGCTATTACCACAAACCCAGCCGGTAGAAAATGCTGCTTGCATATTATATCCACCGGTTCCAGCGTCAATATCAATCATCTCGCCGGCAAAATAAAGTCCGGAGATGAGTTTTGACTCCATTGTCTTAGGATTAATTTCTTTTGTGTTAACGCCGCCCCTGGTAACAACGCCATCTTTAAGTGGCATCACTCCGGTTACAGTTAACCGTAAATCAGATAACCCCTTGACCATCCTCTTTCTCTCCTCAGCTGTAATTTGACTTGCTGTTTTGCCTGCATCAAGGCAACAATATTGGAAAAATCCATCTATTACCTTATTTGGCAAAAGGTTTTTGAATATATTTTTTATAGTCTTTTTGGGGCTAGTGCTGAACTCACTCAAAAACATTGCATCTAACTTTTTATTATCCAGGGTCGGTTTAAAATTAATTCCTAGAGTTACTTTATCTGCGGACCTTAAAGCATCATAGATATCGGCGCTAAGATCAAGAACAATTGGACCGGATATCCCAAAATGAGTAAAAAGCATCTCACCAAAACGATGGCTCATCTCTTTTTTGCCCGAAAAAAGGGTCAAGCGTACATTTTTAAATGCTATCCCCTGCCAAGCTCTGATAAATTTTTCTTTAATCCTCACCGGGACTAAGGCCGGCTTTAAAACTATGATTTCATGACCAAGCTCCTCTGCCATTCTATATCCATCGCCACTTGAGCCGGTCAAAGGATAGGAAAGACCCCCGGTTGCAATCACCACTTTCCTGGCACTAAAAGAGTTATTAGAATTAGTTAAAACTCCCCTAACTGATCCATCTCTAAGCAAAACTTTTTTTACCCGCTGATTAAAAATAATTTTAATATTTCTATTTTTTAACCTTGTTTTTAAAGCGCCTAGAACATCTCCGGCTTGATCAGTTTTGGGAAATATTCTTCCGTCATTCTCCACCTTAAGTTTAAGATTGGAATTTTCAAAAAATGATACTAGTTCAGTGTTAAAGAATTTTGCAAAAGCATTTCTTAAAAAGTTACCGGAAGCAGAAAACTTATCTAAAAATTCTCTAATCTCACAGGAATTAGTCAGATTGCACCTACTATTTCCTGAAATAAGCAGTTTCTTGCCTGGAGAACTATTTCGTTCAATCAATAAAACTTTTCTTTTTCTTTGGGCCGCGCCGATTGCTGCCATCATCCCCGAAGGACCGGCCCCGACTATAATTACATCAAATTCTTCCATAAAAAATACTCCGAGGCATTATACTTTCTTAAACACCTCTAGTCAAAAGCAAAACGGTCTGACCCATAAGCCCAGCGCTCGACTGAAGCACTTCATAAAACCACTTATTACTATTTTAAAAAAAATCGTAAATTTAGGTAAGCATTGCCAGCAGTTGGGAGAGCTTTATCGTAGCTACACCGATCACCGAATCAGCTCCTCCATAATAATTATAAATAGTGTTGCCACGACAAATATGGCCGCAAGGAAAAACAACATTGGGAATTTGACCTTCTTTTTCGTATTTTTTTTCCGGGTTAAATATTGCTTCGCTGGTACGCGAAAGAACAACCAGAGGGTTTTTAAGATCAAGTAAAGCCGCCCCTAAACTATAATGACAATCTTCAGAAACTCCGTGATAAAATAAAATCCATCCAGCCTTGGTTTTTATCGGTGGCCCGGCTAAGCCAATTTTTTTACTGTCCCACATTCCATAACGCGGACCCATGAGCCAAAGACCTTTAGCAACCTCCTGTGGTGCTTTTTCCAAAGAATTCACAAAATCCACACAGATCTGACTATTGATCCGATGAACTATCAAGTATTGACCATTAATCTTTTCAGGAAAAATGCAGGCATCTTTATCATCAATCCCCAAAGGAGTAATCAAAACTGGTTTCGTCCAATTCCATTTATGGTTGAGAAAATCTTTCACGCTGATCGAAGAAAGCCCTACCCGCGGTGGCTCAACTCCGTTATAGGCGGTATAGCACATATATAAAGTATTACCTATTCTAACAATTCGCGGATCTTCACAGCCAGAGTTACCATTAGGAACTTTCTTTATCTCACAATCTAAACGCGGCAGGTAAATCGGTTCAGACAACCTCTGAGTAATTGTTAAACCATCCGAACTCATCGCATAACCCAAGGTTGAAGTATTATCTTCAGACATTGCCCGGTAAACAATATGAATTTTACCATCAAGCTCAATTGCTGCCGGGTTAAAAGTTGCCTTGCTTTCCCAAGGATGTCCGCTAATCGGAGCAATTATCGGATTCTTCTTATGCCGAACAACGTAGCCAGATTTTGACTTCGGATGAATACTATTAATTAAATCTTTCAGCCTGACCTTAGCCAAGCAAGAAGTAGTATCGGCGGCGCCGTAAAAAATCCAAAGATCTCCATCGCGAATTAAAGCTCCCGAAGGAAAAATAACATTGTTAATCTGCCCATACTTCTCGTAACTTTCTTCCGGAACCAACATCGGATGCCGAGTGCGCCCGATGATCTTTCTAGGATTTTTTGAATCAAGCAGCAAAGCTTCAATACCAAAGATCTTATTGGTATCACGATAGTTCTGAATATGCGAATAAATCAACAGCCAACCTTCCTTAATCTTTAAAGGTGCAGCTCCAATTTCAATATGATCCGTAGCCACTCGACGCACATGAACAATATGTTTATTGAGATTTTTATACCAATCAGCCCAATACAACGAATTCCAAATATCAGCCTCCCGGTCAAACTGGGCTAAAGCAATTCGAGCCGTACGGTTTAGGTTATCAGTATTTACCGTAAGCAGAACTGTCATCTTACCATTAATTTTTGAAGAAAAAAGAGCCATAGCTTTGGCATTAAACGGTGTAACCAAGTGCTTTTCTTCAATCTTCTTAAAATCCCTGGTTATCGCGCAAGCTACTCTGATACCGTCAAAACGAAATGGGTAGACTGACAACGCAGTGTAAAAAATATAATATTTACCATTCAGTTGTGTAACTCTTGGGTCTTCACAGCCATACCTCTCCCAATCCAACTCAGGCCTTATCAGCTGGGACCGATCGCTATAGTGAATACCGTCTTTACTGACAGCGTGTCCAATCGAGGAAATACGTAAACCATTATTCGGTATTAAGTCCGGCTCAGACATTGCCCGGTAAACACAATGAATTGTTTCTTTATCGGTTTTACTAACCACCGGAGACCAGTTGAAAGCAGCAAAAGTCTCCCAGAAATGCTGTTGGGTAGGAACTAAGACTGGGTTATGTGTTGAACGTCTAACAACGAACATATTTAATTTTTATCCTCTTTTGACCTCACTGTCAAGAGTAAACTACTTTTCTTAGTTGATAACTGACGGCTTTATCTTTTTTAACGCTTTTAATAAGCTGATCAAGCTGAGCAGTAGCACAGCACACCACCCGGTCTCCGCCGCCATAATAAACAAAAAGTTCATCGCCCAAAACTACGGCCCCGCAAGGATAAACTACTCCCGGTTTTCCTTCATTCTCGTAATGCTCATCGGGCTCAAGTATCGGGTTAGAAGTACGAAAAAGAACCTTTGAGGGATCTTTTAAATCCAAAATCATGGCTCCAATCTTATAGCGAGTATCGTCCCGATCATCAACAGCATGGTAGATAACTAACCAACCCTGGCTGGTCTTAATCGGGGTTGCTCCTACGCTAAGCTTTCGACTATCCCACATGCCCGGTCGAGTAGTGATTTTACCCTTAGTCTCAAGCCAACTACCATCGTCAAACTTAAGATCATCACGGTAGTCAATCAGAATATGTGGAAAGATTCTGTGAAAAATAACATACTTGCCTTTAACTTTTTCTGGCAGAATACAACCACTTTTATCAACAACTCCCGGAGGCGAAATTAATTTCGGTTTTTCCCAATTCCATTGCTGGTTAAGAAAATCTTCCCGCTCAATCGTACTTAAAGCAATCCGTGGATGAGAATAACCGTTGTAAGCAACGTAGGTAAGGTAAACCTTATTATCGATAGCGGTAAGCTTGGGGTCTTCGCAACCACCCCAACCGCAACCGGACTTATAAAGATCAATACGTTGAGCCGGTTTCGTATGAACTCCTTCGAAATCTTCACGCGGAACATAAGAGAGGTCTATTGAATCTGGTTCAATGCTAAAACCGTCTTTGCTTGCAGCATAACCAAAAGAAGATAAACCGCCCTTACTGACTGCCCGATAAAGAATATGAACTTTTCCGTCATCATACAAAGCTGCTGGATTAAAAGTAGCCTCAGCTTCCCAATCATTTGCCGTGTTAGGAACAATGATCGGATTATTATGAAACCGCTTTAGATTAGCAAAAACTTTTTTGGCCCGAACCGAAGGAAAAGGTTGATGAATCGTAAGTATGCTAATCTCACCGGTTTTTGAAACAAAATAAACTAAAATTTCTTCTTTATGAAAAACTGCTCCCAAAGGATTTAATTCCTGACTTCCAATATCCCGTAAATCATCCCAAAGCGGAACTTCTGAGCGCCAAATTAAATTATTCGGATCAGAAAGAGAAAATAAAGCTCCTCCGATCTGCAAAGTTTGGCGACCGTTTTGTTTATAAGATGAATCATAAATTACCAACAGCCCACTAGGAGTCAGAGCTGCTGCCAAAACACTTAACGGAGCTTGATCAAAACAGCTACTCCTTGGAGCAAGACAAGCGACATCAGAAATTTTCCATTTTTTTAAATCCGAAGAAAACGCAGTCTTGATTGACCCTTGGCCAAAATAAATACCATACTTACCATTAAGCTTGTAATTAGAAACTAAAACGCCCCTCTCCTGAACTTTTGATATTTTACCGCTGATCTTAAAACGCTTTAAATCCTTGGAAGTTGCACCAATCAAGCAATCCGTGGTTTTACCTTTCTGAAGGAAAGTCATAAAATAACCTTTGTCCGATAGCGAAACTGCCAAGTACTGGTAAGATTCTATTTTTGCCTTTTGACCAAAGGCGGCAGCTATCTCAACCTTAGTTTTCGCCTGTGTAAAACGCCGACCGGTTTTTCCCTTAGCAAGATAAAGTTCGGGTTTACCGAGATCAGTTGATTTAAACAAAAGCCCCACCGAATCTTTATCAAACATTACCCCAACTGGAAAAATTGATTTTTGACCCTGGTTTTTTTTGGTTATTTTCTTCTTAATCATTGGATACCTCTTTTTAATAAACTAGCCAGTCCGGTTATACTTATCCTCCAACCTCACGATATCGTTTTCGTCAAAATCGCCAAAAGAAATCTCTAAAACTTTTATTGATAAATTATCTGCCTGAATTCGATGATTTTGACCCCGAGCGATGAAGAATTCATCGCCCTCCCGGGCATTAAAAACATTATCTCCAACAACAATCGTAGCCTCTCCGGAAATAACTTTCCAAAATTCCGAACGTTGACGATGATATTGAAGGCTTAAGGCTTGATGAGGATTAACCGTAAGAATTTTAACTGTGCTGGATTGATCATGGGTAAACTGTTCAAATTCCCCCCACGGTTTGGTTTCGGTATGCTTTTTTTCTATGCCCTTCGACATACATACACCCCTGCAAGCAGGCACAATAATCCTGCCGACACAACTTTAGTTGCATAACTGCTAACTAATTTTACTTTTTTAACTTGAGACGGGTTGGTAAACTTAACTGTTTTACTGAAGCAGTATTATACTCAAAACGCCACCCTTGTCAACTAAAATAATTGTAAAAAATTCTCTAATTTGGTTCCTTTTTCCAAATCTAATCCGGATTATTTTTTCTACTTTCCAAACATTTCAACGGGGTAAATTGTCGGCATTTCGAAATAAAAAACTTCCTTTACAGTAAAATGTTTACCAAAAAAATATTTTGATCTGATGATTTATAAATCTTAATGATTAGAGTTTTCTTAAAACAATTCTGGCGGTATTAATCGATAAAACTCCGGCCGCCAAGTTAGCTATACATAAACCGACGAATAATCCGGCTAATCCGGCCAAGTAACCGCCAACCAAAGCTAAAGGAATATACAAAACAAGCATTCGAATCAAATTAATTACGATAGCCACCAAAGGTTTATTAATGGCGTTAAAGGTCGAAGTTACCAAAAAAGAAGTCCCCCTTAAACCATAGCTTATCGGAATAATCCACAGGTACCATCTAATATATTTAGCAACCTCTAAATCTTTACCGAAAAGATTTCCTAAGGGTGCGGCCAAAGCCAATAAGAATAAAAAACAACCTAAGCCCCATAAAAGAGAAAAATTATTGGCCTTTTTTAAAGCTAGCTTTACTCGACTGAAATTATTTGCCCCCCAATTTTGGCCGATAAAAGGAATTAAAGCAGTTGCCAAGGCCATTACAACCATAAAAGCAAACATCTCGATCTTTAAGGTAACACCAAGAGCAGCAACTGCGCTTGGTCCAAAACCAGCGACTAAACGCATAATTACTGCCATAGACAAAGGCATAATCACACGGGATACTGCCGAAGGAACGCCGATATAAAAAAAATCTTTTGCCGAATTAACCAGCCCTTTAAGTGGTGGCAAAGTAAAATCAATTATTTTCTCTTTAAAACGCAAAATTAGTAACGAAAAAACCATCGCAAAGGCCCGGGCAATAACTGTAGCAATAGCTGCTCCCTTCAACTCCCAACGAGGGAATCCTCCCAAGCCAAAAATCATTAAAGGATCCAAAATAATATTAATCACCGTTGAAATGATCATGATTAAACTAGGGAAAAAGGTATCACCGCAGGCTCTGATAGCATTATTCCCCACCATCGGAATAACCACAAAAGCCGCACCCAAATACCAAACATACATATATTGTTTAACCAAAACTAAAATTCTCCCTTTGGCCCCTAATAAACCAAACAACCAATTCATCGAGAATAAACCTAAAACAGAAAAAATAACAACAATGAAAAGTGAAATAAGCAGGCTATCGGTAGTGAGCCGCTTTACCCGATGTAAATCCCCTCTACCGATAGCCCGAGAAACTATCGAAGAAGTTGCCACACCAAAACCTAAAGACAAACTTAAAATAAGCATAACTACCGGGAAGGTAAATCCCATTGCTGCCAGCTCTTCGGTACCCAACCGGGAAACAAAAAAGCTATCAACCAGATTAAATAACACCATCGAAAGCATACCAAAAACCATTGGGATGGTAAGTGAGGTTAGCTTTTTAACTACTGAGCCTTGAGTAAGATGATTTTTTTGATTAGCCATAATAGGGCCTATTATATCACAGCCAGTCTCTTTTAAAAAAACCCTGACAAAAAGTCAGGGCCTAATTAATAAGAAAAATACTGACTCAAAATTTAGATGACCTTCAAAGAAGGTAAAAATACATATAGCTCCTTAATTAAAAATCAACCGACTGATCTTTTTCCAATGCCTCGAAACATAATTAGTTGTATAAGTACTGCCAGTATTGGTCCATAAGTATTTATTATTAAACATATACTGGGGGTGATAATCTGTAGCTAGGGCTGCTAAGGGATAAGCTTTTAAGTTTTTTATCTTGGCCTTTTCAGTGGCCTCAAGAAGAAATACTCCATCGCTATGAAAAATAACCACCCAGGCGTGCATCGCTGTCCCATACCTTCCTAAAACCACTCTGGCATCCAGACCCATCTCAATAAGCCAATCAGCTAAGAACAAAGAGTGGTCTTCGCAATCACCAATCCCGGTTTCAAAAACTTCTTTTGAAGTCAGCCAAAGGTCGGATAATCCTGTAAATTGGGTCTGATCAGACTGATACTTTAATCTCATCGTAGTAATATAATGAGGAACCCAATAATCTTCAACCTCAAAAGGTTTCCAACCGATAATAAAGCTATTTACAAAGTGATGCCGATGGTCACTACCTAAGGCAGATAATGCAGCTATGTCTTTATTTTCTCCCAATAACCAGCTACGAGGTAATGAAACATCTGACAAAGACATACCCGAGAAGTATCTTTGGATACTTTCCTCATCAAGGCGAGTATTAGTATTATCAATTAATTCAACGTAAGAAGTCTTTAGGAAAGGCTTACTAACATCAAAAAGGGAATTCTCCAATGCCTTATTTATTTTATTAGAGTAAAATTCAGATTCCTCCTTAACCTTAACAACATAAGGCTCCGGACTAAAAAACCTCATTAGCAAAGAGCTAGTAACCAAAAATAGTATTGCAACGATAAATGGCTTCGCCGAAGATTTCACTTTAAATCTTTAAGCCAAACGAAATAATTAACGCTACAAAAATAAGGGCTGTAGAAGCAAATATAGCTACTGAGATATTGTTTTTCTTAAGCTCTTCTTGAATCTCAAGCTTAGTTAAAAGATACTTATCTATTATCTTTAAAGCAACAATGCCGATAGTAAAGGCAACCAAGGTATTAAATATACTTACTCCTAAATTAAAAAATACTGCCCTCAAAAAACTAAAATTCATATCCTACCTCCCTTTTGTAACGACTTATCCCTGTTCAAAAATCGCAAAAACAAGTAAACATAAAAACTAGCTATCCGATTTAGGTCTATTCAAACTACATTATACCAATAATTATCCTTCACTCAATGGTTAGAATTTCCAAAATTTATTACAAAGATATAAAATTAGTTAACCACGATTCCTTTCTCTCCTAATAATTCTTTAGCCGAGTCCCTATAACAAGTGTCATCATTAGCGCCCATTGCGACTGCTTTCTTGTAAGTTGCCTCAGCTAAATATAATTTGCCCATTCTTGTATAGGTCCAAGATAATTCATAAAGAGTTGTCGACCTCGGATAAAGTTTTAACGAATATAAATAATCTTTTTCTGCTTTTTCGTATTCTCCATCTCGATAGTGAAAACCGGCATTAATTTCCCATGCTCTCCAGGAATTAGGATACAAAAATAACGCTTTCTTTATGATTTTCTTCCCTTCCTCAGGATGAACCTGCAATTGTTCGCAAAAACGCGCAACGATAAGCATCGGTTCGAGTTCATTATCTGCCACCTCTACGGATCTTGCATAAGCTTGGAAAGCTTCTTCATTGTTATTGTTATAACGATGAATTAAAGCGATATTATGATAAGGCATCCAATTTGTGGGATTATGCAATATCTCTAACTCAAACTCCTTTTGTGCGACTTGGTAGTTTTTATCAATTTCCATATAGACGCTGCCGATACTATTATGAACATTCAATAAGCGGGTATTAATTTTTTCAGCTTGCAAATAATAATCTAAGGCTTTTGACAAATCTTTTTCTGCTAAGAATGTATCACCTATCAAATTCAGTACCTCGGCGTCTCTCTTGTCAATTTCCAACATTTTTAAAGCACTACTCCTTGCCATACTATAATCATTTTCAGCCATAAAAAGATCATAGGCTTTAATTAGAAACTTTTTATCATAGCTTTTAGTTGCAGTTTTGGTTTCTAAGTCATAAATCAGTGGTTGCACCCAATCTTTATTGCTGGAAAAATCCGGTAAAGGCACATAATAAGGTTTAAGGAGTATCGGCTTAAGAATAATATCATTACAAGACTTAAAGGAAAGGCCAATCGGACTGATGCCGATTTGAGCAAAAGAATTAATACTAATAAAAGTAAAAATGAGCAACAAATTAAAAAATTTCCGCACAGCTTCTTCTCCTTTTATAGTCTCACTTTATCAAAAAATCCATTAGTGTCAATATTTCGAAAAAATCTGATCAAAAATAGCAGACCAACAGGTTTGTAAATAAAGACGAGCTTCCCGGCGAGGACTGATTTTGCAACTTTTTGATATTTAATACTATCAAATACTGGATATAATTTTTGCACCAATCGGGTAAGTTATTCAAACTTAATCTCATCTAAATAGAATACAATTCCATCTGGGTTAGCATCTGGAGTTGCTATCCAGCAAAATCCACCAATTATATATGACATATCTTTATCTTTTAAATCAATTGTATATTGTGTCCATTCCTTATTCAAAACTAAGGGACCGGTACTAACTCTATCTGAATCGGAAAACTCATTCATGATGCCACCAACCTTAAATTCCTCAATATTCTCTCCTCCCTTTGCGCCTCTGGCCCAAAAGGTAAGTTTAGCGGCTTTTGACAGGTTATATCCAGCATCAACAGTGCCCCAGTTGTTCGCTGGAGCTTGCCAATATATACCTGCCCAACGTGCGTATTGAAAACCACAAGCGCAATAATTAATTTCAATACAAGTCTCCCCTGAATAAGGGTTTTCTTTACTGAGGTAAGAATATTTTATATCACCATAATCTCCCATCAATCCATAAGGAAAAAAATGGTTCTTGGCTGAGCCTCTGTCTGAATAAACATAAAAAGGCATGTCTTGGGCCTTGCCCACTGTTCCTGCCTCCATGGGACCGGTATAAGGAGGCGGCACAATAGGAGTTTTAGTATATAATCCCTCGGGACACAAGAAGTGTGCTTCAGTGGTTTTAACCCCGTCAATAGTTTCAATTTCATCAAAATAGTAAGTTATCGGTACACCTTCTATATCTACGACGATACTTTTGTCGGTTTTTCTCAGGTATTTTCCTTCTACTGATTTTCCTGATTTAAGGACTAGAACTTCAGAAAAAGCTGGGATTGCTAACGATAAACAGATCAATAAAGCTAGAGTTACTATGTATTTTTTATCCATAAATGTTTATTTTGACACGAATTATAAAGCCCTCTAAAAATATATTATCACAAAAGGCCAGAAAGACAAGGCTCACCCAATTGGACGAGTTTCACACTTTTTTAGCCTCGGAAAAAATATAAAAGGACCAAAAAGGATACTTTCTGATGTTTAGAGGTAATCAATAAAAAATCAAGGAGCATTAGAAAGATGGTCTACCCTCTTTTTTACTGATCAGAAAAACTATGAACATTTTCATCGATAATAATATCACTTAAACTGAGCGGTTTATCCAAGGTTATTCCTTCTAAGCTCCGACAACGGCTTAAGGCAACATAAAGTTGTCCCGGGCTAAATGCACCATGGCCTATATCGATAATTACTTTTTCAAAAGTTTGACCCTGACTTTTATGAATTGTAATCGCCCAGGCTAGTTTTAGGGGATATTGTCTAAATGATCCGTCTATTTCCTGTTTGATGCCTTGAGTAGAATCATCGAATATGTACCGTATTTTTTCCCAGGTAAATTTTTCTAAAACATACACTCTACCTTCAATACTAACTCTAACCAAATCACCTGTAAGTTCTGCGATTTCGGCAAGAGTACCATTAACCCATCTTTTTTCTTTATCATTATTTAGCAATATTACCCGAGCCCCTTTTTTAAGGAACAATACCTCTTCAGTAGGATAGAGATTTGATTTATAATTTTCAGATACCTCGGCGGTGTATTGATATTGTTTTGAGTCAATTTCATCAAGAAAACTTTTGTTTATTTTTTCAGCATTTTTGTTAGTTGTAGTTAAAGTAATAGCTCCATTTTTAATATTGCCAGCATTTACTCTTTTATTTAAGCTATCAATATCCTTGAGGCTACACTTATTTAAACGTATTCTACCAAGAAGATCGACAAACTTCTTATCAGTTTGTCGATATATCCGGTCAAGCTGAATGCGATGTAATTCTATCTGGTTAATCACATTTGCATTAAAAAAATAAGAGTGGCTATAATATTGCTTAATCAAGGGCTCCAGGTTCCTCTCAACTACCGGCGGAAGTTGGAAAACATCTCCAAACATAATTATTCTTATTCCGCCAAAGGGAATATCTTTTTTTCGGTTTATTCTTAAAGAATGGTCTATTGCATCAAACATGTCAGCTCTGACCATTGAGGCCTCGTCGATTAGGAGAATGTCGAGGTTTTCGATTATTTTCTTTTTAGCACGGTATAATCTCTTAACCTGTTCTTTTTGAATAAACCCCAATGGAAAACTAAAAAAAGAATGAATGGTTTGCCCTTCGACATTTATTGCTGCGATTCCGGTAGGCGCCAAGGTAATAACATTTTTTTTAGTAATCTCCTTAAAGTAACGTAACAAAGTGGATTTTCCAGAACCGGCTTTCCCGGTAATGAATAGATGTTTGTCGGAATCCTCCATCAATTCTAATGGCTCTTTAAACTCTCCACAAAAATCAAACTTATCACTATTCATTTTATTCTACTAACAATGGCTAATTCCGGGTTAATCAAACAAGATAAGCTTCTACCTTAGCAAGAAGCTTATTTATATCGTTGGCAATATCTTCCGGAAGAACAGAAAGAGTCTCAATTTCACGCCTAACCCTTTTTAAATCAGAAATAAATCTCATAATCGCTACCCTACCAGAGCGGGTTCTTTCTTTTTCAGGATCTATATCCTCCCTTCTTTGTCTTATCATTTGGGTAAGATCTTTTTTAACCTCACCAAGATGTTTTCCTTTATCTAATAAATCAGATTTTACTTTTCGGTAATCATCGTCGCTTAAAGTTTTACGTGCCCGCTGTAAAGCATTAACTACATCGAAACTAGGCGTTACCTTATTCGGTTCATCTTCAGCACGAGAATCTTTTAAATACAATGGCTCTTCTTTTTCAAGGAACGCATATGAACGAATGAGCTTCATTGCGGTGTGTTTACGAACATGCACTTCTTTTTCAGTAAATTGGTCGAATTTCTCATATCCCCAATTACGGTATAACTTTTCTTCCCAAACAATATGTAAAACTTTTGCAAGACTTTTCCATGAATTTTTGAAATCCCGAGTTGCCCTTACTACTTGGGCTCTCACCTCATCAGCATCGATATCTTTACTTGGTAGATCAATTATCTGATTACTTTCTAGCTGATACACCTCTGGCTCCATAAGTTATTTCCTCCAATTTCCTTCTACCCTGCGTTTTCTTCTTTAAAAAAATACCCCAAGAGATCAATCGCCTTTATTTATGTTTTTTCGCTCTTTTGCTTTTGGATTTAAATCGCTCTGTTTCTTTTTCAATTATGCTCATCCAATCGCTGTTCTGATTAACCGGATTAACAACTGTCGAATAATCCCCTTTACTAACTTCAATAACTCCTATCTCTTTATCTAAAAATGTCTGAATTTCATCAAGCAATTCTAATTCTTCTTTACTGCAAAAAGAAATAGCAACACCCTTATTGATCCCTCTGCCGGTACGCCCAACCCGATGGACATAATTTTCTGTTTTTATCGGTAGGTCATAATTAATAACATATTTAATATCGACAACATTAATTCCTCGAGCACTAATGTCGGTAGCGATCAAAATATTGCACTCGCCTGCTTTAAATTTTTTCATTACATCGGTGCGTTTATCCTGTTCTTTATCTCCATGAATAGATAAAGAACTTATCCCCACTCTCTCCATTGCTTTGGCTACCCGCTGAGCACGGACTTTTGTCCGAACAAAAACAATAATTTTACTCGCTGGATTATCCTTAATAAAACTCTCCAAGAAAAACCGCTTATCCTCCATTTCGACAAACATCACATAATGAGTAACGTTCTTTGATACCGGATCTTTAGGTGAAATTTGGATACGTATTGCTGATCCCTTAACTTGAGAATAAGCTAATTTCTTAATCTTATCGCTTATGGTTGCTGAAAAGAAAAGAGTTTGATGGCGGCGCTTTAGCATTTTCTTAATATATTTGATATCTTCAATAAACCCTAATTCAAGCATATGATCAGCCTCATCAAGAACTAAAATTTCAATATGATCCAAATTAATATACTTCTGATTAATCAAATCAAACATTCGCCCGGGAGTTGCAATTAAAATGTCTATACCCTCCTGGAGTTTTTTAATTTGTTGATCCTGCTCAACCCCACCGCATAAAGCAAAAGTTTTGACTTTAGTGTGTTTGGACAACTGAATGAAAACTTCTCCGATCTGCAACGCTAGCTCACGAGTAGGCGCCATAATAATACATTTAATTCCTCTTGACCTCTTACTCCTTTTATCAGAATGAATCCTATTGATAATCGGAATAGCAAAGGCCGCTGTCTTACCAGTACCAGTTTGAGCAACAGCCAAAACGTCTTCTCCTTTAAGAATTGAAGGTATCGCCTTAAACTGAATATCTGTAGGCCGAACAAAGCCTAATCGAGCTAAGTTTCTTTTGATATCACTAGAAATATAATACTTTTCAAATTTCATAATGCCTATCTTACCATAAAAACAAAAATCTGCTATTGTTTAAGAAACGGTAATTTTTAGTAAATTTGACGAAGAAAACATTATTCTTTAAAAAACCCACCTAAAGAAATCTTTTAGATAGAAATTTCCCAACTCCTACTATATAATATAGTTATGCGGATTTTAGAAAAAACAATTGCT
Organism: Candidatus Omnitrophota bacterium; assembly: GCA_021735655.1. Classification (NCBI taxonomy): domain Bacteria; kingdom Pseudomonadati; phylum Candidatus Omnitrophota; species Candidatus Omnitrophota bacterium. The sequence continues at coordinate 75,949 of JAIPGM010000005.1, forward strand.
TACTTTGCCAACCGACATCTTTTAACTAACCTAATGTTTGTGGTCGTCTTTATCGGCGGCGTTATCGCCTGGAACAATACCGGCAAAGAAGAACTGCCGGATATTGAATTTGACCACGCCCATGTATCGGCTCGCTATCCGGGAGCCACCGCCGAAGAAGTTGAACATTTTCTGACCAAACCCCTGGAAGAACAAATTAAAGGCCTCGACGGTGTCTACCGAGTAAACAGCACCTCCAGCGACGGTGGGACTAGTATCAGTGTTGACTTCGAACAAAACTACCCCGACCTTGACGAAGCAGTGATGGAATTAAGAAATGCCGTGCTTGACACTGACCTACCTGATGATGTTACTGATGAACCAGAAGTAAACATCTGGAAAACTACTAAAATGGCAATCATTGATCTTGCCTTAATCGATACCCGAAAACACCTCCTTGATAAACCATCTCGGCAACGGCTGCAACAATATGCTTACACTCTTGAGCAACAACTGCTGAATATGCCTCAGGTAAACAGCGTGGAAAAATCCGGCTACCATCAGGAAGAAATAAAAATAATGATCAAGCCGGATAAATTAAAACAGTTCGATATTCCTTTTAACACTGTATTACGGGAAGTTAAAAATAACCACATCCGCCAGCCAGCCGGAAACCTGGAAGCAAAAAATGAACCAAAGATTACCCTCCTCTCAGAACTGGATACCGCTGAAAAATTAAATCAGCTGATAATCCAAGGCGGCTTTGAAGGCCAAGTAGTAAGACTCAAAGAAGTAGCAGATATCGAATATGGATTCGAAAAAAATAATTCCATATCCAAAGTCAACGGCCACGAAGCAATAACACTCAGGGTAGTCAAAAACAGTTCTTACGGTATCCTAGAAGCTATTGAAGCTGTAAAAAAACAGGTTAAAAATTTTCAAAATACCAGCTTGCAGAATACCGATATCCAGCTAGTCAGTCTTGATGATGAATCAGTAGATTTAAAAAACCGTTTATCGATCGTAGTAACTAACGGTGCTATCGGTTTTATTCTAATTTTAATCAGTCTGTTTTTCTTTTTGAATTTTCGCTCAGGTCTCTGGGTAGCTATGGGCATACCCTTTACCCTCTGTTTTTCAATGATTTGCGTAGCCATGGCCGGCTATACTATCAACAACATAACTTTAGCGGCGGTAATAATTGTTTTAGGCATGATCGTTGACGATGCTATTGTGGTATCAGAAAATATCAGCCGCCTGCGTCTACAAGGTATACCCGACGAAGAAGCGGTAGTCAATGGCACGGCTTTTGTTTTTCTGCCGGTAGTAGCCAGTATCTTAACCACCTGTATTGCTTTTGTGCCGCTGTTTTTTTTTCAAGCCCGCTTCGGCAAAATGTTGGTATTCATCCCGCCGATAATCTTTTTTATGCTCGGAGCCAGCCTCTTTGAATCTTTATTCATCCTCCCTGGACATATGCATCTTAAAGTTCCGATTTTTAACCAGCTGGTAAATCGGTTTAAGAAAAATAAATCTAAGCCCTTAAAAACTAACTGGTTTAACAAAGTAGAAGATATGTACGGCGGGATCCTTAAGCGGCTGCTACCTTTTAAATGGCTCATCTTTATCGGCTTTATCGGCCTTTTGATATTTTCCGGATTCATCATCAAGACTAAGATGAAATATGTAATGTTTCCCGACGAAGAGACGCGTGAAATCAGGATCTCTGGCGAAGCACGCCTTGATGCTGACCGCTATGAAACTGCTGAGCTAACCCAAAAAGTAGAAGAAATGATTCTGTCCTACTTAGGAAAAGAAGTGATCGGTTTTCGCACTCAAATAGCTAGAAACCGCTGGGGAAGAGCGATCCAGGAAAATAAATTTCAGATGCGTATTGAGATCCTGCCCAAAGAAAAACGTAAGAAATCTGCCGACCAACTGATTAAAGAATGGGAAAATAAATTCTCAGGAATAAGCGGCCTGGTCAATCTAAAAGCCTCTAAGAGCCGCTGGGGACATTCTAGCGGTAGTCCGATAGAGATAATCGTCCAGGAAAACAATGATCAGACCAGAAAAAAAATAGTTGAAAAACTGGTTGAAGCGATGAAAAACCACCCGGGGCTAGAAAATGTAGAAATAGATGAACCTTTGGAAAATCCCGAATATAAAATAAGTCTTAACCGGGAAAAAATTAAACGCCTCTCGATAACTCCAGCTGATGTCTCATCAACCTTAAGAGCTGCCCTAGAAGGAACGATCGCTTATGAATTATTAAAAGGTGATGAAGAAGTGAATGTCCGTTTTACTGTTATCGAAGCCGCTAAAACTGATATTGAAAAAATCCTTGATATCCCGATAGAGAATGCCGGAAATTATCTGGTACCTTTGCGAAATATCGTAGAAGTCAATCAAACCCTAACCCCTAACTCCATCGAAAGAAAAGATTCGAAACGCCTCACCACTATTTTTGCTGATATAAATAGCAGCTCAAAACTCACCCCGTTAGAAATAGCCAAGCAACTTGAAGCTAAACAATTACCCGAGATTTTATCCCAATACCCCACGGCTTTAATTAACTTTGAAGGAGAAATAAAAGATACCCGTGAAAGCAAAGGTGACTTTACCGGATCAATAGTGATGGCTGTTTTGCTTATTTATATTGTCTTAGTCTTATTATTTAATTCCCTGATCAAACCGCTGATTATTATGCTGGCTATTCCTTTTGGCATCGTCGGTATAGTTTTGGCTTTCTGGCTGCATGGCAAAGTTTTATTCGGATTTTTCGCCGCAATCGGCGCGATCGGCTTAGCCGGTGTTGTGGTCAATGACTCAATAATCATGCTGGTAAAACTGGAGAAAAGCTACGATAAATCGCTAAACAAAGATCATTACAACCAGCAGATAGCTGATATTGCTAAAACCCGTTTAAGAGCCGTGGTCTTAACCACCCTTACTACGGTAGCCGGGCTTTTGCCTACTGCCTACGGCTTTACCGGCTATGATGCAATGTTAGCTGAGATGATGCTGGCTCTTTGCTGGGGCTTGATCTTCGGAACCCTGATCACCTTAATTTTAGTTCCCTGTATGTATAGCCTAATTAAACAAATGCACTTTAGACTACAAAAAACATGAAGAAAATAACTATAGTCTATTTATTTTCTTTTTTGATTTTGTTGACGGTCTACGCTCAAGAAGAACCACAAGAAATCTCCCTGGAAGAATTCATCCAGAAAGCCTGCCGTAAAGATACGGTGTTTCAGTCGATCCTTATTGATGAACTAGCCCTCAAATACCGAAAAGCGCTGACCCTTCCGGCTGGAGATTTAGTAGTCTCAATAACCAATCAATATCATACTTTTTTTAATCCCAAAGAAAACGAAATAGACAATTCCTTTTCCTTAAGTAAATTATTTCCCAACACCGGAACCACAGTCAGCGCTGACTATACTTCTTCGGTTTCAAACAGTAGCCGGGCAGTTAATTCAGAATTAGATCTTTATATTTCCCAGCCGATCGCCGAGAATGCTTTTGGTAAAGATACCCGCCTATTAGATAAACTTACCGGTATTGAAATCGATGTGGCCCAGCATCAAGTCATTGAAGCCTACGAAGACTACCTAGCCTCTTTGGTTCAGACCTATCTTGACTGGTATTCAGCCTACAAAAGCGTAGAAACAGCTGAAAATTCCTACAAAGTGAATCTGAAACTCTTAAAAAACGTTAAAGAACGCCAGCGTAACAGCATTGCCTTACCAATTGATGTTAATAAAATTAATGTCCAAGTCCTAGCTAAAGAGGAAAACCTAGTTTCCCTTAAAAATCAATATACCGAATACTTTAATCTGATCAAGCAAGCTCTACGTAGTGATGAAAATATAGAACTTAAGCCTTTAGATCCTGATTCTTACGATCAAATTGCAATTGACTTTGACAACGGCTATCAGCAATTCCGTAGCCAAAGCCGAACCTATCAGATGCTTTTGCTGTTAGAAGAAAAAAGTTCAGTTCAAGTAGCCAGAGATGCTGATAAACTCCTACCATCTATCGACTTAAAACTTGGTTACTTAATAGAGGGCGATAACCACGGGTTAAGCAATAACCAGAATACGTTCTACGGTAAAATCGAACTAGACTGGCCTTTTTTCGGCCAAAAAGAACAAGCACAGCATGAAACCTCAAAAATCGCTCAGCGCAAACAAAAGCTTAATAATCAAAGTACTTATGCTGACCTTTACACTAATCTAAAAAATATTTATGAGGCTGTCGAACGAGAAAAGAAACTAATCTCCCTGTCCGATGAAAAAATTGGCCTGGCTGAAGCTATCGTCAAAGATGAAACTAAAAACTACTCTTACGGCAAAGTGACCTTAAAAGATTATATCGATGAAATCAACAAGTTGGAAGATAATAAGTTCACTAAAATTACCCATACCATTCAACTGCGCAAGCTAATCGTCGAATGGCTGCGCTTAAACGATCTTTTGATCACTCAAGACGAAACCCTAACCTTAACTGCCCCCGAATAAAAAAGCCTGCCAAGAAATGGCAGGCTAAAAAGTTTGTAATTCGAAGACTGGCTCCCCCCAATTGGACGAATTTCGAAACTTTCTAAAAAAATTTAGATATTATTATGCAGCCGCTAACAAGAAAAAATTGGACACCATATTAATATTATCACCATAATGTATTAACAACAGTATAATTCCAAATAAAATAAATCCCAACAAGTATGAATATAATGCCCGTAATCTTCCTCGTGTATAATTCTAGCACCGCTACTTTATGGAACCATTTCGAAAAAGAAGTAACACCCGCAGCAATTCCCAAGGCAAATACAACTACAGGAATACCTGTACCTATACCATAGAAAAAAGGTAAAATAATCCCATGAGGACTCTTTAAAGCAAGAGGGATTAAGCTGCCGAAAAATAGGGCTGCCGCTATTGGACAAAAAGATAAAGCAAACACTGCCCCAAGAACAAAAGCCCCCCTGGCTCCTGATTCTGACAATGCTGTCTGCTTGTCTTTAGAAATTGAGAATCTCAAAGCATTTATTTTTAGTATATCTAGCAAAGACAATCCAACCATTAGCAAAATAGGACCCAAAATCTTATTCATGTATTTCTGCAAAAAATTAGCTACTATCGGAATACTAACCAAAGAAGTTATGATAATAGATCCTAACACCGCATAGGTAAGCATACGCCCAACAGTATAAGCAAGGCTTGATTGCAATACTTGTTTTGGATGATTTATTCTTTTTGATAGAAATGATATAGCCGCTATATTTGTAGCAAAAGGACAGGGACTTATTGAGGTGAGAATTCCAAACCACAATGCAGAAACCAATGGTAGCACAATTTCAATCATCTCTAAATATCCTTTAAGTAAGTGCTAATTTCAGTTGTGACATAGTTAAAAAATTTCTTTTTATCTCTTACATATTCCCATATTTTGGTAAGTTTCTTATGCTTTATTTCTTTGCCATCTTCAATGTATGAAATTACAAGAGTTTTTGTGTAGAGTTGGTATTCATCCACGAAATGCTTATTCTCTTTTTCTTCAATATTCACTTCCTTAAAGACCAACAAGCCCTTAACCAGCTCGTCTTTAAAATTTTCTTCAATTGCTTCCTTTGCATACTGCTCCATCTTATAACAAGTCACGCAACGTGCATTGCCGTGAAAATAATACGCAATTATTTTAGTATCTTCACCAAACGCCATTGTTATATTTATTGATAACAATGCCATTAAAATAATTAGTAGAAAAATTTTCTTTATAGCCATGTCTTACATTACCAATTGAAGCATATTGAATAAATATCCTGTAATAATTATCGCCACCGTTGTTATTCCAAAAAAGATTGTTATTAACTGCAATTTCATTGCTCTCCTTAAGATTATCGCTTCCGGAAAACTCAAGGCAGCTGTTGCCATCATAAAAGCAAGCGCTGTCCCCAGAGGAACACCTTTTTTAAATAAAACCACCGCTATCGGCACAATTGCCGCACAACTCCCATACATTGGCACACCTAAAATAGCTGCGATAGGCACTGAAAATAGGCCTGTTTTACTTATTATTGTATGTATTGTTTCTTGGGGGATATAGTTATGGATAAAAGCACCTATACCTACGCCTAATAATACCCACATCCATAATTTTTTTGTAATAGATTTGGCCTCATCTATTCCAAAAGCAAGCCTATCTCTTATCCCTTTGTAATCTACCTCTTTAATCACTTGTTTATCTTCTGAGACTAAGCCTTTAACAAGATATCTCTCTAAGTTCATCTTCCCCAGAATTACCCCTGAGAAAACACCTATTATAATTCCGCTTAATACATAAAAAAGAGTAATTTTCCATCCGAAAAAACCAAGCATTACTATTACCAAATACTCATTAATCAAGGGTGAAGTTATCAAAAAAGAAAACGTAGCCCCTAAGGGGATACCGGCTTCTAAAAAACTCAAAAAAATAGGTATAGATGAACATGAACAAAATGGAGTTATTGAACCAAAAAGCGAAGCAAAAAGATTACCGAGAACTTTCTTCTTACCAATCCAATTCTTAATCTTATTCTGAGATATGTAAGTTCTAACAAAACCGATGGCTGCTATCATGAAAAACAACAGTAATAGTATTTTAATAGCGTCATACAAAAAGAAATTAGTTACTCCTGCCAATCTTGACTCCGGGGCCAAGCCAAAAACAGAATAAACTAACCAATCTATTATCGGCTGCAGCATGATTTGCCCTTATCTTTATCCTTACTCTCACAACAAGATTTTGTTTTTGCCTTTTTTTCCATCTTTTTATCTAACTTTTCCACTAACTTACAAAAAAAACCTTTCTTCTTTTTTGAATCACTCATTTCTTCCTCCTTGTAATTTTGCAACATCCACCCTCAATCTTTATTGCTTTTATATTTACCAATGCATCACCTATTTTACTATAGGCAGAAGCAATTATTCTTGAAAAGGTAGGCCGAGATATTTTTAGTTTCTTTGCTGCTGCTTCTTGCGTCAATCCTTCATAATCAGCCAATCTTACTGCCTCAAACTCATCTAAAGTCATGTGTACCCCGTCTAATTGATTAGATGACTTACACTGTGGCCTGAAACATCTTTCTCCTGGCTCACATTTAACCCATCTGGTCTTTTTCGGTCTCATAGCTACCTCTTTATGTTATGAACATATGTTCATAACATAATATCAGCCAAAACCGCTCATGTCAAAAAAAATATCCCGAAGGAAAAATCTTCGGGATATTAAAAAATAAATATAAGCTCTAATCCAAAACTATTAAAATTATTTACCGATTATTACCTCCCACAACCTGTAACCATGTTAGCTTAATTCTTCTAAATCTTTCACCTGAATCATTGACTGATTGAACAAGTTCCACCGCCGATTTTCGACTTGTATATCTTTTTGTTATAAGGAAGCTTCATCAGCAACATTCCCATAAGGCAACTATTAGTTACCCCGGCAAAAATTAAAGCACAAGCAACCCATATTGAAATCCAAATAAAACCACTATGTAAAAAGTAAGCTAAAACTATCCCTAACAACATCAAAATTCCAGCAACAACTCTCACTTGTCGCTCCAAAGACACCGAAGACTCCCCTTTGAGGACCGGAAATTTCTGCTTTTGCCAGGCAATTAAGCCTCCCTTCATTACTTTAACCGAAACAATGCCAGACTGCAATAACATATCAGCAGCCATCGGAGAACGGTTTCCGGTACGACAAAACACTATATACGATCGATCAGTCTGACTTAAATCTTTTATTTTAGAATTCAACATATCTATTGGAATATTGATTGAATCCTTAATATGGGACTCATTAAACTCTAATGCTGAACGCACATCTAAAAACTTCAAATTAGAGTCTTTAGAAGCATACTCTTTAGCTTCACCAGCTGAAACCATCTCTAAGGTCGTAGCTTCCCCTTTCTGATTAACCCTAATGATATTATCAATATTAAATGGTTTAGGAAGCTGCTTTGAACGAGCGTCGCTGACAAACTTATCTTTACTGATTTGGCGCATAAAAGGATTATTATTTTTTTCCTTGGCAATAGTAGATGAAACCTTCCCGTTGTAGTCGTGCGAAGGAAAAATAATAGTGTCTCCCGGAAAATTCTTAAACCTCTGTAAAGTTTCAAACATTGCTTCCGGAGACCCATTTTGAAAATCGGTTCTCCCGACACTTCCGATCAGAAGAACGTCACCGGTAAATAATCGACCCTCTCCGTAAATAGCTATGGTATCATCGGTGTGACCAGGAGCATATACAACCTTAAACTGCTTTGTTGCTAAAGCTATAGTATCCCCATCTTTAAGCTTTTGATCAACTACTTCGGAAATTACTTTTTCGTGCATCAAAACAGGTACTTTAAGCAATTTCTTCAAATTTGCCGCTAAAGAAAAATGATCAGCATGAGTATGGGTATCGATTATATACTTTAAGTTTAGTTTCTTTTTTTTAAGATAATTGAGATAGTCTTCCTGAAGGCTTATATGTGGATCGATAACTAAGGCTTGATTTTGCGAGCCTAAAATATAAGAATAGCAACTTCCAGCAGTAAATTGTTTCATTGAAAAATCTTTATTCATACCCCCCCTTTTTTTTACTTAATTTAATGATAAAACTTAGTTTCAAAATGTCAAGAAACAAAAAAGCCTGCCAAGAAATGGCAGGCCAAAAAGCAAAACCCCTTGCAGTCTCAATGATTGCAAGGGGTTTAAAATTCAACTCACTAAAGAGAATTACCAACCAGGTCCATCAGGGATACCATCTCCTGAATTAGGAGCTGGACCAGGCCCATTTCCCTTTTTGCTCTTTTCTTCAGCGAAAGAACTTCCAACAGTAGCAAGGAATAAGAGTAAGATTAGGATTAAACCAGTAACTTTTTTCATACTCACCTCCTTCTAGATTATTAAACTTCTATTTATTTTATCGCATGGATTTTTCCTGTCAAATAATTAAAAAGAATGTTAAAGTCAAGCCTTTATATCTTACATTACGGCAACTTTTTAACTACTATGTCAAATGTAAAAGTGCTGACCCCTTCAGGACGACAGGCAAAAAAATACCCCCCATCAAACAACAGAAAAGCAACAACTACAAGCTCCTTGTCTAAGTCTATACCCATTATTCTTCCTAAAATACAAATTTATCAATTTATCTATAGATGTTGACCAACCCCTCCGCCTTGGTATAATAATATCGAATGAAAAACAAGATAGCTATTATTGGTGCCGGGGTTGGCGGCTTAGCTACAGCTGCCCGCTTAAGCTTTAAAGGCCACCCGGTAGAAGTCTATGAAAAACTTACCTGTTGTGGCGGCAGAGCCAATATCATAGAAGACAAAGGGTTTAAGTTTGATACCGGGCCTTCTTTTGTGATGATGCCTGACTTCTTTAAAGAAGTCTTTGACTACTGCCAAGAAGATATCAAAGCTTATCTGGACTTAAAAGTCCTGGATAAAAATTATAAAATATTTTATCCTGACGGCGATTCGCTTACTATCCATAAAGACAATCAAAAAACCGAAGCTGAACTGGAAAGGATAGAACCGGGAAGCTCTAAAGGCTATAAAAACTTTATTGTTGAAACCGGTAAAATCTATAAAGCCGTAGTTCCTCTGCTCTATCGCTGTTTCCGGCCCCAGGATGCCTTTAATCCGGCTTACTGGAAACTGATCAACAAACTGCATCTGGGAAAATCTTACTGGCAACTGGCAAAAAAGTTCTTTAAATCCGATAAACTCTGCTACGCTTTTACCTTTGAAGCTATGTTTATCGGCGTCTCCCCTTTTAAGACTCCGGCCTTTTACAGTGTGATCGGTTACACTGACCAAGTCGATAAAATCGCTCACCCCATAGGCGGAATGTACCAAATACCTAAAGCTTTAGAAAAAATGGCTTTGAAATTCGGAACAAAGTTTAACTACCAACGTGAAATAACCTCGCTAGAAGAAATCAAGGCTGATAAATTTGTGATCAATGCCGACTATTCTTTTGCTCAAAGTAAACTACTGGGAAAAAAGATCCCTGATTACGACTATTCCTGCTCAGTGCTCCTGTTCTACTGGGGAATGAAAAAGAAAATACCCAACCTCGAGCATCACAATCTTTTCTTTGCTCAAGACCTAAGAAATAACCTGAAAAATATTTTCCAAAACGGTATTGTGGGCGATGATTTTTCTTTTTATATTCACGTTCCCACAGTCACTGACCCCTCACTGGCCCCTGAAGGAAAGGATATCCTCTATATTTTAGCTCCGGTGCCGAATCTTAAAACATTTAAAGGGGATTTCAAAATCTACGAAGATAGAATAAGAAAAAAAGTTATTGCTAAAATTGAATCACTGTGCGGATTTAAAATTGAAGATTCAATTGAAACCGAACACAAGTTTTACCCCGAAGATTTTATAAAAAAATACAGTATACTCTACGGGGCTACTTTTGGCCTAGCTCACAGCTTAAAACAAAGTGCTTTTTTCAGACCGCCTAACTACACCTCTAAACAAAAAAACATTTATTTTGTAGGGGCCAGCACCCAGCCTGGGGGCGGACTACCTCCAGTTATTGCCTCATCACGAATAGTGGCTGATTTGATTACTAAGAGCTAACCCCGATCAAGGCCCTTATTTTCTCAATTATTTTTTTGGTGACTTTATCAGGAGTAGAAGCTCCGGCGGTTATTCCGATTCTTTTAGCACCTTTAAACCATTCTTTTCTTAAGTCATTATCTGACTGAACCCAATGGCTTTTCTTATTAACTGACCGTGATATTTCATATAGGCGCCGAGTATTAGCGCTGGTCTTTGAACCGATAATAACAACTACATCATTCTTAAGCGGCAAAATTCGAATCTCAGCCTGTTTTCTTCGGGTAGGAACACAGATGGTGTTAAAAAATTTTAAATCCTTAATCTGAACCCTTAAACTTTTAACTATTTTTTTTACCTTCTCGCTATTTTGAGTTGACTGCACTACCATCCCGGCTTTTTTTATTTTTTTGAGTCGGGCTAAAGATAACTTATTGCTAATAATCAAAGGTTTACGCTTAAGGTTTCCCACAATGCCTTTAACTTCATGGTGATTCTCATCTCCGATAATAATTACCACTCTGCCTTCTTTTTCCAGGCCTTGAGCTATTTTATGGATTTCTTTAACCATCGGACAAGTAGCATCAATCAGCTTATAACCTAAGCCTCTAGCCTGCTTCATGGTCTTGAGGCTGCTCCCGTGAGCCCTTATTAGCAAAACTTTACCTTTACCATTTTTTAATACTTTTACCTTTTTTATTCCTGAGGCGGCAATATCCCGGCAAACATCTTCGTTGTGAACAATATCACCGAGCATCTCTACCAAAGGATAATCTCCGGCAGACTTTAAAGCAATGTCTATTGCTCTTTTTACACCAAAACAAAATCCGGCTGATTTAGCTAGATTGATTTTAGGTTTCATCGGTATTTTCCTTCAATAATTACCTTGGCTAAGAGCCCCAATTTACCTAAGCGGCTCACCGAAGCCCGCTGGAAAAACAAATCGTAATTATTCTTTTCAATCTGATCAAGGATCGCCCCATATACCTTGCTCATCGCACAAACTACAAATCTGGAGCGCTTATCGGTTATCATCTTAATCCCTTCATCAGCCAATTGATAGTAATTTCTGGCCCGCCGAATCTGATATTTAATAAAAGTGATAAACTTATCGCTAATTTTTTCTGAACTCAAATCCTCCTGGCTCAAGCCAAAACTTTTTAGTTCATCCTGAGGTAGGTATATTCTGCCTAAGCCTAAATCCTCTTTGACATCGCGCAGGATATTGGTAAGCTGCATGGCAATACCCAGATCAACTGCCGGCTGTTTTGCCTTATTGTCCCGATAACCAAAAACCTCAAGCATGATCAAACCCACCACTCCGGCAACTTTATAGCAATAATCGTATAGCTGCTTGAAATCAGCATAACTTTTCTTTTCCAAATCTAAATGCATACCTTTTATCAATTGATCAAAATAGTTCTTGGGTATATTATATTTATCTACTGTCTGCTTAAAAGCTAAAAGCAAAGCTTCCCGGGAGCAATCCAAGCCATACGCAGAATTTATCTTTTCTTCAATCCGGCTTAATTTTTTTAAGCCGCCGTTTGCGTTATCTACGCTGTCGTCGCTTATCCGACAAATGGCATATATACTGTAAGCGGCACGCCTTTTCTCTAAACCTAGAAATTTCGAGGCAAAATAGAAGGTTTTGGCGTGTTTTTTAGTCAGCTTTTCAGCCTCTTTAAATCCTTGATCAATGACTTTACCCATTGAAACCATTTTATATTACCGACCCCAAAAAGCCAACAAGAATTTACCTTGCTAAATCCTAGATTGCTAACTAAAATATATCTGATGTCAGATTATTTAAAGGTTTTAATCCTTTCAGTTCTGGTTCCTTTTGCCTGCAGCTTCTACCGGCCACTGAGGTTTTATGAAAATCTAAAAGCCTTGCTTGTTAGTGTAGGCTTAGTGGTCCTGATTTTTGGAGCCTGGGACATCTTAGCTACAGCCCGCGGCCACTGGCATTTCAATCCTCAAGGAGTAGGATCGCTAAAAATAATTAACTTACCCCTAGAAGAAGTATTATTCTTTATAGTTATTCCTTTTTGCTGTATTTTTACCTGGGAAGCAATAAACTATATTAAAAATAAAATCCAATGAAAGAATATACTCTCTTAGCTATAAGTTCGGTGGTTTTAACTATTATCTGGAATAATTTAAGCGGAGTAAAGCTGTTTAAAAAGAAAATTTTTTATTTATTTCTTTTTATAATCTTTCTGTTTAAACTCCTAGTCAATGGAGCCCTAACTAAAACTATTGTTTTATATAATCCCGATTTCTTTTTGGGCTTAAGACTGGGCACCATCCCCCTGGAAGACTTTCTTTTTGGCTTTAGCATGGTCACTCTCTCTATAATATTCTGGGAACAGTTTAAAAAGCAATGAAAAAAATATTTTTTATTCTTATTCTTTTAATATTCTTCTCCCTGCCATTGTTTGCTTTGGACTGGATAAATCTCCACCAACAGGCCTCGACTCAAACTCTGAGTAAAAATCCTCAATCTGAAAACGAACTATACATCCAGGGATTGGTTTATCTAAACGAACATAAAGACAATGAAGCTAAAGAGGTCTTCGACAAGCTTATTTCCCAAAACAACAACCTCTTTGAAGCCCGCTGGGGCCTAGCTGAAGTCTTGCGGCGTAAAAAAGCCTTAAAACAAAGCCAGGAAATACTTGATCAAATAATCCAAACTAATCCCGGTTTCTCACCGGCCTACATAACTCTTGCCTATATAAAGTATACCCAAACTAAATTCAATGAAGCCGCAAAACTGGCTTTAAAAGTCATAAAACAAGGCCCTGAGGCATCCGATATTGATAACTTTAGCCGGGCTTACCTTATTTTTGCCGGCTCCAAAGGCTTAATCGCTTCAAAGGGCGGACCGCTCTCAAAACTGATAAATGGAACTCAGGTATTACCGAACTTAAAACGGGCTGAAAAGCTACGGCCGGACGCTCCGGAAGTCTTATTTGGCCTAGGCAACTTTTATTTCTTGGCCCCTGGTATTGCCGGCGGTAATCTGGACAAAGCCCAAGACTATTTGAAACGCTGTCTTAAAAAAGATCCCTCGTTTGCCGATGCCTATGTAAGGCTGGCTCAAGTATATAAAGCCAAAAACAATGCCGAACAGTATGAGCTCTATCTTAAAAAAGCAAAAGCCATTGATCCGCTTAACGAACTGCTCAACGATGAGCTCTCGGGAGAATGTAAGTTTAATTGCCAGACAGTAGAAGAATAAACCCGGTGGTTTAAGACTTTAGCAGTTTTTCCGGATATTTAATTAAAAAATCCTTATAGTTGCCGCTGATCGAAGACGAGTTTATCAAAGCTTGTGATCTTTTAACCAAAGAATTAATTTCTCTCTCAGCATAATCCAAGGCTCCGGATTCAGTAATAATCCGACGCACCTTTACCAAATCGTTTTGGCTTACCTTACTTTTAGCCAATAATCTTTTTATCGACATCCTAACAGCTTTGCTGCTATTCTGATAAGCTTGCCAGATAAGCAGGGTCTTTTTTGACTCCTGTAGATCAGAAAGGGTTGATTTACCGATTTTCTGCTCATCGCCAAACATACCTAAAATGTCATCTCGTATCTGAAAAGCCCTTCCCAAAAATATTCCAAACTTAAATAGTTTATCGATTTCTTTTTTAGGGGCTCCGGCTAATATCGCACCGCTAGCTAAAGGCGTAGAAAAAGTATAACAAGCAGTCTTATAATCATATATCCGATAAATATTGTCTTTAGTTATCTTTTCAATCGAATCTATTCCACCCAAAAGCTCAATAAACTCTCCTGAACCAGTGTAGATAGCCGCCTCGATAAATTTTTTTAAAGCCTTTTCCTTGCGTTCCGGGTCCTCTCTTATCGCCAGAAAAGCTTTTATAGCAATAGCATACATTACATCACCGATAACTATACTTAAATCTTGACCGCTAAATTTAACCTTCTTATAGTTTTTTAAATATTTATCCAATAATTTATGCATTGAAGGCTTACCACGACGAGTATCAGACTTATCAATTATATCGTCATGGACAAGCATGAAATCATGCATCAGCTCTATAGCCAAAGCACTGCGGTATAATCCGGCAGGTAATTTCTTACTAAATCCCGAATAGCCGACCACAAAAAGTATCGGCCTGATCCGTTTTCCTTTACGCAGGATAAAATCTTTGATTGATTTAAACAGCAGCGGTGAGATTTTGCTCAAAGAATAGGTTTTATCTATATCGGTAGCGAACTTTTTAAGCTCAAGCTCAACTTTCTTTTTTATTTTATCAGGCATTTATTTATGCTACCATATAAACATGGGCAGTTCAAATATTAAAAACTATACAAGAGCCTTAAGGCTTCCCTTTGTCACTGCTAGCCTATTTCCTTTTATTTTCGGATCATTATTGAGCTTCTCCTCCTGGCTAAACTTTATTCTCGGCTTAACTTGCGCTATCGCCACTCACCTAGGAGCCAATCTAATCAATGACTATGCCGACTCAAAATCCGGAGCTGACTGGCAAGATACAAAGTTTTACCGCTTTTTCGGCGGCTCTAAATTAATTCAGGAAGGAGTCTTTTCGGAAAAGTTTTACCTAAAAAATGCGATTTTTGCTTTTTTACTGGCCTTAGCCTGTGTTCTGATTCTAGCAGCACGATTTAAAAATTTATCAGTGTTAGGTTATTATTTATTTATCTTGTTTTTGGGCTTTTCCTATTCCCATAAACCGCTTAAATTTTCTTACCACCGCCTCGGTGAATTGATTATTTTTCTTCTTTTCGGACCGGCTCTGGTCATGGGTGCTTTATTTATCCAAACCCAACATTTTCCTACCTTGCAAGGTTTTCTGCTTTCAATACCCTTAGGAATATTTACCACGGCGATTCTTTTTGCCAATGAAATACCTGATTATCTAGATGACCGAAAAGCTAATAAATTTACTTTAGTCAGCTTGTTCGGACCGAAAAAATCATATATATTTTATTATCTTCTCTTGCTCGTGGGCTTTTCCTCAATAATTATTAATGTTATCCTAGGCTATCTGGACTGGCCGGCGCTTTTGGCTCTTGCCTTAGCCTTACTTGGTTATAAAGCCGGCAAAATATTAAAAGAAAACTACGCCGACAAAACAAAACTAATAAATTCGGCTAAAATGACCATAGCTTTACATAGCCTGGTAAGTATAATTTTAATTTTAAGTCTGATCTTATGAAAAAAATTGTTATTGTCGGTGGTGGCTTTGCCGGAATTTCAGCCGTAAAAACCCTGGCTAAATCTAAACTGGAATTAGTTCTTATCGATAAAAAGCAAAGTTGGGATTTTCTACCCTGCCTTCCCGATATCCTCAGCCAAAAAATAAATCCTGTATTTCTTACCGTAAATTTAGCTGATTTTATTAAAAAACTTGGCGGTAAATTTATCAATCAAGAAGTAAAATCGGTAGATTTGGCTCAAAAGAATCTTAAGCTAGATTCTCAAGACCTAAGCTATGACTATCTGCTTCTTTGTAGCGGAACTAAAACTAATTTTTTCGGTAACTCGGAGATGAAAAGACAGGCACTAAAACTAGACTCAATAGCAGACGCCGAGCTTATCCTTAGCCGCCTAGAAAAAGATGACTTTGATAAAATAGTCGTTATCGGTGGTGGTTATACCGGAATTGAAATTGCCACTAACCTGCGACAGCGTCAGGCTAAACCGATCAGCATTATCGAAAAATCACCCAACCTGCTCGGTACTCTGCCTCAATGGATGAAAGATTACGTTAAAGCTAATCTTGATAGATTAAATATTGAAGTCCTGGCTTCTTCTGAAATCAGCCAGATTCCCAAAAGAACTTTGCTGATCTGGTCAGCCGGAGTAAAATCAGACGACTACATCTTTAACTTAAAACAAAACAAAACTCCCCAGGGAAGATTAAAGGTGGATAAATACTTAAAAATAACCGACAACTGCTTTGTGGCCGGCGACATAGCTAACTTTGATTATCGCAGCCGGCCCTTAAGAATGTCTATACAATTTGCTATTACTCAAGGCAGACTAGCTGCAAGAAATATCATAAACAGCATCAAAGGCAAACCTCTAACCGAATACAAACCTAAGGATTTAGGCTATGTTATACCCATGCCCAACAACAAATCCTGCGGTTTAGTCTTGGGCTTGAGAGTAAAAAGCCGCTTAGCCACTTTTCTCCACTATTTTATGTGTATTTTTCGCTCGGAAAGTTTTAAAAATAAGCTGGGAATAATTAAAAATCTTATAAAAGGAGGTGCCTGATGAAAAGCTATGCGACTCTGCCTCTGCGCCTGGCTCTTGGAGCAGTGTTTATTTTTCACGGCCTACAAAAAGCCTTTGGGCTATTTGGCGGACCAGGAATAAAAGGTTTCTCAGGAATGCTTGCTGGACTAGGCTTTCCTTTTTCGGAAATCATGGCAATTCTAGTTGCCTACGTTGAGCTAATCGCCGGAATCCTTTTAGTTTTGGGGGTTCTAACAAGAATCTCTTCTCTATCACTTTTAATAATTATGATAGTTGCCCTGCTTAAAGTCCATCTAGCTAAAGGTTTTTCGATTATGAACGGTGGTTATGAATATGATCTGGTTCTAATTTTGATTTGTCTTTCGCTAATCATCTCCGGAGGCGGAAAATTAAGTTTAGGCCAAAAACTAAATAAATTAAAAAATCTTTAAAATAAAGTTACAATAAGTTAAATCTTACAGCCACAATTTTTTCTTTTTAATATCTTTACCTGCTCTTTATAGGAATCTATAAATATACACTGCTTTTTTGAGCCGGTAGCTAATTTTCTATCAAGGTCGCTCTTATGCCTATATCCTCTATTGGCCATCTCCGCAACAAGTTTATTGTGCCGCAAATATAACGAAGCCAATTTACACTTCCATCTAAGCGTCTCCGGATGCCGAGAGTATCCTTTTTTATTCTTAGTTAGAATAGACCAAATAGCATGTAATTCCCTATGCTCACCTAGAAGATGATTGCGACAAAGTTTTTTTGGAGGTATATCCCAAATTCTCATAATTAAAAGCTTGATTCTTCACAGCCTTTTCTGCTATTTCTACCGCCATTACCCGCCAACAACAAAAACAAAAAAGCAACCCTAGGTAGAGAGCAGTAAAAAAGTTTAAGATATTTTGTTGCGAAATAATTAAAAACTAACTTTGTAAGTAACCGATCCGCCAAGTTCGTAAAAGTCTTCTTTAAGCTGAGTTTCTAAATCAACCAAAAGAGTGGTATTTTTCTTGTTGAAGAATTCAAAACGGGAACCGACATTAAAGCTTGAGGGTGCCGGTCGGTAGCCTGAAGTTTCAAAAGAAGCCCCACCGCCCTCAAAACTGGCTAAAGACTGCTGTTTTTCATTCACCACACTGTAGAAATAACGAAAACGAAGCTCGGGAGTGAACAGCATCTTCTCGCTCTCAAAAACCTTACTCAACCTAAGACCTCCGCCCAGCTGTAAAGTTTGGTAATTCTGAGACTCAACGCTGAGATTCAGCGCTCCGGCTCCAGTCTCAGTATAATCATCGAGCTCGAGATTAGTGTAGCTTAAAGCTAAAAGCGGAATGATCTCGAAATTCTTCTTTTTCAACTTATAGCCGCCTTCCAGGTAAGCTGAGAGCTGCTGGCCATCGTAATCAGCATTAGCCGTCCTTTCGATAGAACCGACAGTTACCTTTCTCGAATTATTATATTCACTGTAGCCGTAAGTCAGCACTGCATCAAACAGATAAGGCTTATCCGGATGGCTATATTCTCCGTAAAGGCCGGTCTGATAACTTGTTATCCGAGTGCGCTCTTCGTTATCTTTTGACCTGATCTTACCTTCGCTAAACCCTTGGTCTATACCCAAGCGTAAAGAATTATTCAAAAACCCGTGGTCAAAGCCGATAACATTACCCCAAAGCTTAGCCCGGTAACCCTTACTTGCACCACGCTCACCCTGCCGGGCATAGCCACCATAAGACTGAAACCAGATATCGTTATTAAAAGAATCCTCTAATGAGTCTTCCTCAAGGCTATCTTCCTCGATCTTTGAATCTTGTAAACGCAATACCGTGGTCCTGACAAATTTATCCAGGGAACCGTTTGAGGTATTGATTACTCCCCTGTTAGCAGAAAGGCCCATGTCGTTCTCGGCCGAAGCTACGCCACCACCAGATAAAGCTTCGAGAGTATTAAGAATCGTGGTCATGTCCGAAGAAGGATTGCTTATATTATCGAGAACCCGACCGACAGCAGCTGAATTAGAGCTGGAAGCCTGGCTTTCAAACCCAGAGGTTGACCGGTCAGCAGTTAAAACCAAGTTGCCTCCGGAATTTGACGCGCTAAATGACACCCGAGAGTTACTTGAGGTAACTGTAGTCGGAGCATTCCCTATTCCTGAACCATTAGTATCGATAATAGTAAAGGTTGCATTTGACGGTATATAGATATCATTGCTAACTGTAACCGCCACTGTACTTGCTGTATTTACCACTGCTGCGGCACCAGAAGTTATCCTGCCTGAGGTTGAAGGCGTATCAACGGTCAGGTTAAGGGTAGTCCCTGATCCTTGAGTATAAATGCCGGTACCGCCAAGAGTAAGAGTATTGGCTCCCAAGCCCAAACTGCCGGCATTATCTAAAGTAAGGTTTCCGGTAATTGTGCGGCTGCCAGTAAGATTTAAAGTTCCGCCGTCTCCTGCCGAATCTACAGTAGTAGTTACGGCCGCCAGGTTATGCCCTAGAAAAAGTGTACCCTCCCCGGGCAGACGTCTGACTGCGGCTCGATTCGCTATGAATTCCGCATAGAAGTCACCAGACCCAGCAAAAATCACGCCAGAATACGCCTGATTCCGACGGATTCCGAGGATCCGAAACAAAGCCCTGCCTTTGCCCTTGAAGCTCAAGGGTGCCAAAATAGCCTTAAATACGCCTTAAAATAATGAGAATTTTTGAGGGGTTTTATGCCCAGAAAGGGCTATATGCTGTTTAGCGGGGTGCAGTTAATATGCGACCGGTTTTTAAGGTAGGAAAAGTCGCCTAACTTGTTGTAGAATGGACACTTACTCAAAACAACACTTTTTGCCATGAAAGGAGCTTTTGTATCATGAACCACACCCAATCTTATACCATAAACGGCTGTATATTCCAAGAGTTTTTACTGCTTCTGGGCAGGGTTGTCCACAGTGACCTGATCCGGCAGATGGAGTACCTGAAAGTGGAGAATGAGGTTCTGCGGACCAAATGCCCGAAACGGATAACCACAAGCCCGGCCGAGAAACGTAAGCTCATCAAATACGGCCTTGCCTGCAGGGGCAGAATAAAAGGCATTATATCCATCGTAAGCTATTCTACCTTCAGGCGCTGGGTAAATGGCGATATCCGCAATAAATATAAGCCTTCCAAGCAAGGCACGCCCAGAAAGACCACACAGGAAATAATAGACCTTATAGTACGCCTTGCCCGGGAAAACTGCGACTGGGGCTATGGCCGGATAATGGGCGAGTTAAAGAAACTAAACATCATCAGACTGTCCCGGAATACCATAAAGGCCATAATGCGCCAGAACGGCCTTGATCCGGCACCAATAAGGGCCCATGACTCATGGGATGCCTATATAAAGCGCCATTTCGAAACCTTATGGGCTTGTGACTTCTTTACCAAGACCATCTGGACAGCCATGGGGCCCAAGCTATTCCATGTATTATTCTTCTTGAATATCAGAACCCGGAAGGTCCATATAGCCGGTATAACAGAAAAACCTAAAAAGGAATGGGTGATGGAAGCGTCAAAGACGGTATCGTTTCTATTCAAAGATAAGACCAAGAAGCTCCTTATTCGAGACGGTGATGCTAAATTCCCGAAAGAGTTCAATAGCCTTTTCAAAGACTGTAATACAAAAGTCAAAAAGATACCGCACCGGTCACCGAATCTTAACCCTTATGCCGAAGGCTTCGTGGGAACCATAAAAAGGGAATGCACGGATCACTTCTTCGTGTTCGGCGAACGTCACTTCGAATACCTTGTCCGGGAATACGTCAAATACTATAATACCAAACGTCCGCATTCCGGCCGGGATAACCGGCCCCTTGAATATCATTCGGAGAAATCAACCGGCAAGCTCAAATGCGACTCACGCCTGGGTGGGATGATTAAGCATTATTATTGGGGGTAACGGAAGGTCACAGTAACTCATCCTCATTAATGTAACGAAATATAGCAGTGTCATTCGAAGCTTTCATTGCGTATTCGTTTTCTAATCGATATCGTGCCACACACTGGAGAAAAGAACCAATGTCATGAAGATGGCGAACTTGATCCCATGAATCCAACTTTAAATCAATGCCATAACCAGGCTTTCTAACAATATGAGCAATGCTGTGTCTAATCGAATCCTTCACGTATTCTCCGGCACTCACATTATTAGTATTTTGATCATGAAGAAAAATTCTATTGGCTGTAAAACGAGTTATAGTTTCACGCATATACTCTAACTCTCGAGGCCAATTACCAACAAGATTATTAATATAAGCAACGGCCACACTTTCATCTGCGCTGGGATATACCAAACAATGCCAGAAAAAAAGAATTTGCAAATAAATATTATTTGAGCTATTTGCTTCCCGATATAAACGGGCTAACTGGATTTGCTCCGGTGTACTCAAAAGAGATATTGTATAGAATTCGTCCATGGATTCACTGGCATTTATCGACCTTTTGACGGAAAAACGAATGTTAACCTTGTTTAGTTTAGCGTCTACCTGCGAACTTATCCCGGAGTGCGTTATAACCCGAGCATTATTAGCAAAGGTAAAAGCGGAAAGAAATTCAGTCATCAGCTCAAACATCTTCGGTTGGCTACTGCCCTTGGGAATCTTGCATACCAGATCGTCAGTTTCATTGCTCTTATAATGAGGCACATATTTAAAATCAACATCCTTATAACGAAAATAATATACATCCTTGCGGAAAGCTATCGATATGTCTACTCCGATTGCATAAATCATATTAATTCCATGATATAAAGGTTGTTTTCAAAGTTTATTGTTCGATAGAAGGCTTTTTGGCTTTAAAATAGTTCAGTAATAAGTAATAACGCAGTGCCAATTTTTTATCTCCGGCTTCTTTTCTTTTTTTGTATTCTGATTCCACAAATTTAGATGCTTGGCCAAGTCCTTCTTCAAATTTCTTTGCCTGTTCTGAGTTTTCATTTATACTTTGTAAGAATTCCTTACCGAGATAATCTAATATTGACACACCATCTAAATCCCGGACTATCATTTTTAGACAACTCGTTGCCATAACCTTGCACAGCTCGACATCCTCATTGGTTTGTGCGGGTAATTGCGGATGCTTATTTGCTAACGTCGCCAAATAATTTAACAGTTCCCGCCCGATAACTATTCGTGGATATTCCGCAATTTTGCTTTCCAATGCATATGCCTTATATAAGGCAAGTCCATAAATTTCGCCATTAACCAATTCAGTTCCCAAGCCCACTTCTATACCGGCTCGAAATGCCTTTTTCATTGCCAAAGATAAAACCATCATGCCTCCACACGCTAACAGTGTGCCAAAGACACCATTAATTGCATGTGAGTGATATTTATCCGTATGCAGACAAACGTAAGCTTGAATACAATCTGAAAAACGTTGATGCTTCAAATTGCTTTTTAGCATTTCTTTGAATTGCTCCATTTTTTCCGGAGGCACTTTAACCGAAGGCTCCCTTTCTTCTGTATAAGCATCAAAGAAATCCTGGAATCCATTGCGCAAAGTTTCGACGAACATCGCTGTTTGTTTATGGGCTTCTACTAAGCGTGGATGATTATCTTCAAGGGATTGGCCTTCAAGCCCTTGAAAAGCTTCTTTCTGGCCTAAAATATCGATAAAAGCTACAAGATAATAATAGTAATTTATGTTATCTTTTGCCATAATACGTCTCAGCCCACTACTTGTTATATTTCTTATAAATTTCTGTTAAAAACTCAAACCCTGCTCTAGCATATTTATCACAAATAGAATTTGCAATTTCATTTTTAAAACCAGCTAAATAAATTTTTTCAACAATAGATTGAATATTTTCTTGCTTATACCACGGAATACTTTTTTCTATCATTATTAAAAATACATTCCCTACGTCTTTTGGGTTAACGTCTGCTAATTTATCGAAATACTCAAGTAAGAATGAACTATGGTAACGCTCTTCTACATATTTAATTGACTGCTTCAACCAATCCACCTGCTCTGTTTGTAATTGATCAAGAAATACCGCGAGTAGATTCAAATCGGAAAGGATGTCTTTGTTTTTGTCTTCTTTTCCTTTTGTTCTGTTAAAACAATACCGCCAAAATTCAAATATTCTTTCCTTTTGGTCGCAATCTAATTGCGCATCCCTATGAGCCCAAAAAAGACTGATCACCTCTTCAATATCATTTGGGTCCCATTTTTCTAAAATATATTTAAACAAACTGTCTTGGCCATCTATAGTCTCTTGCCCCCTTAAGTAGGATATTGTTACATTTTCTACAATTCGTCTTTTCGCTTGATCGTTCGAAAATTTTGTATCAAGCGCACGCCTTAGATGACCGTTATCTTTTAATAGATTGTAGATAACAGCATAAACGGTATTGACATAAGAATATCCTTGCATAGCGCATCGCCAATGCTTTTCTTCAGCAGGAAAGATATTATTAATATTCGAAGTAACCCAATTTTTCTGCAAATAATACAAATTAGGCAAATAAGCACCAGATAGGCTTGAGAATTCGAAGTTTCCTTCCTTTGTTCTTTCAATCTCCCGACTAAATAGTGGCGCTACTGTCTTCCAGAAATCCTCTTTTTCTTTTATACCTTTATCAGGCAATTTTTCGAAATCACGGTACCGCCTAAGGACATAACTTTTAAAACTCTCTAGCACATGACCCTTTGTGGTATTAATCGCTTCGGTAAGCGCGTCTTCATCTTTACCACTTGCTGTTGATTCTTGTTTATCAAGCAGGGTCCGAATAATATTGTCTATTCTCTTATAATTATTCTCAGTAAGATTCAAATCGTCATTCTGAATCCCATTCTTGATCAAATCCGAGATAGCCGCAGGAATCCAACTTTTCTTAGGTTCAAGGGGAAACTGACTCTCCTTCTCTTTCCCGTCCCACAATACATCATCGCAGACGATAGCTTGACAAAAGTCTAAAATCTTGTCCCAATTAATCTCTTTTTTATCCCGCGCAAGTTCTTCAAACGCCTCTATTACATAATACCAATATTCGTAACTAGACTTCTTGAACTCAATGAGACAATTTTCAAAAAATCCCTGTTTTAGCTTAATCGCTTCTTTTAAAGACTGGCCTGCTTCTCGTATCGCAGTTTCTCCAAAGCGGTTTTTACCTTTGAAGTTACCAAGGAAAGTAATAATTTCGTTAATGCTTCCCTGTGCCAACAATTCACTAGCTGAAAATAGAGACTCATCCCCCCATGATACAGGTCCAATATAACTTAAGAATTCTGGATGTTCCGGCTTATAATCAATCCCTTTAAAATATTTCTCCTCTACATCATTCGGTATTGAATATCCCGAAACTTTAATAGCATATAGCCATCGCCTGCGAAGTATCGCATCCAATTTTTCCTTATCAACATCTTTTCTCCAGTCCCCGGACAACTGAACAACATCATTCATCAATGAATTCTGAAGATCTTGAGAAAATTGTTTAAAGTGGCGTGTTATCAGCTTATACAGTTCGTGGTGATAATTACTTTCGAGGAAAATAGTTTTACCGGTATCGCGAATGATTTTTTCACTAGTGGTTTTGTATTTATCAAACAACTGTCCTGTAATATACAATGAAAAACGTCTAATAATATGCTTGTCTGACCTAAAGCATGATTCAATAATAGTAGACGCTTCCTGTGAGGACGCATAGGCAAGAAACACATCTCTTAATCCAGAAACTAAAATATGTCGATATTCATCTCTGCTTATATTCTGTTCGCTATCTTCGATTGCTGGACGCCACATATAAGAATATGCGTCATCCTTTTCCGTCACAATATGCTCAATTTTCTTCTTAAGAATTTCGACAATTTCGGCACCATATTTTTCGCCCAAATGCGTAGCATTGATCTTAAATAATTCCTGCAAACTATGGGCACCAAGGCTATGCCGATTTTCAATCCTGATGAAGTCAAGAATGATTTCTATAAGTCGGCTAACTTTTTGTAACTCCTCTGGTTCTTTCAATAAGTTTGGCAAAAGGGTTTTGCCAATCTCCAGCATTACCATTGAGGCATCAAACTTACTGTCAAGCCAATCAGCAATAAGCTCAATATCTTTTATTTCCACGACATCTGACGGCAAGAGTGCCATGATTTTAACAAAAGACTGCCACGTACGCCAATTATCTGCTTTTTTGGTCTTATCATCGGGACGAGTCACCTCACGAATAATTGACATTAACTTTCGGACATGCTCTTTATTTCCAGATTTCGAGCATTCTTTGGATACCTTTTCTAAATATGTCAAAGCAGGCCAATATGGAATTGAGAAGAAACCTTTGTTTTTTTCCGACTCTACTGGAGAAGGATTATTTGTTGAACCAAAATAACCATGATCTTTAAGCAAAGTAAGATATTCAACCTTCGACAATTCATTAAAGACCTGTGCTCGGTATTCAGCCCCTTTTGCCATGTAATCTAAAAGACTTTTTTGCTCTGGAGTTATATTCGTCATTTGTTTAATAACCGCCTTATGACATCTTTTTCTTCTTCAAAATTAGGCTTATTGACTTTAGCTTTTAGAACAGCTGCCCATTTAATAATGATCTCTTCCAAATGAACGTGTCCTTTTTTGTCGATGTTATAGTCAATCAATTTTATGCCACAATGTCTTTCAAAATATCCCTTAAGATGCTTATAGGCAGCGTTATCCCTGCTCATACGTGGATATAGCCAAAAATGCCTTGGTTCTTCAACCCTCGGGGAATTGCTTTTTCTAACAATGAACTCCAATATTTCTTCTTCTTCCAGTCCATATCCAATAAACAAGACAATCTTCCGCGAAAACAAATCATTTAAAAAATCTATAACAAATCTATTCATATAATGATCCATATAATCTCTGGTGGTCATAATCATGGTTTCTTTGCTTTTTACGCTTCCATGAAGATGAATAACCGAGCCTGGCTGATCTAGTCGCGCAGATGTTAAATCCTCTTTCCTGAAAAATACAGAAGTAGGAGAGGTAATTCCAGAGTTTCCCAGAGAACTGTCATCACCTTTTGAACTTAATATTTTATTATCAGCGAGCTTATCAAGGCAATCATCATAATTAGTCGTTACAAAAACAGTCCCTATCGAATACAAAGCATCGTATATCGCCGTTTTTACCGCTATTTCTTTATCCTGAAAAATTAACCTTCCATAATCATAATCGATGCCTTTTGCTTTGTAGTTATCAAAAAAAATAGAGAGTTGAATCTTGGGGTTTAAGGCTAAGAGAGAAGATTTTTCTGAATATTCGATGTGCCCTTCTTTATAGAGAATGTCAATCGCCCGTCTTCCAAGCTCAACCCATGAAGGGTACCCCAATAATCTAGATACTCCATTGCCGACAAACAAAATTAATTTGCCGTTTTGAGCTGCGTCGATAATAGACGAATGATCTTCTATGTTGGGAATAATTCTTGACGCAGGATTTTTATCTTCTATCGTCATCAATAATACCCCCTAATATACGTTTCTAAATCTACCTCTCCGTCCAATACCTCTGCTTGATCCAAAACCTTTTTGACGGGTACAGTATATTCACCGGTCGGTTAGTTCCCCACTACCTGCTAACCCTTCTACCAACCTAATTTACCAACCCATGATTCTTACTGGTTAGTTATCTGGGCAGTTTTCAGGGTAGTCTTTTTAGGATATTCAAAATATTTGTTACTCATACATGACCTTTATAATATTACTTTCATAAAAAATGCCATAACCTGAATTCTATCGGGCTACGGCAAATCGCAATGGCAGGTCTTTTAGTCTAAAACTCTCGAGCAACCTTCGCCCATCAAATTAGCACTTTAAACATTTTTCTTTTTTAGTCGACTGCTGTTTTGAATGTATTCGTTCCCGCGCCATCCGACAATACTCTGGAGAAATATCAATGCCGATATAATTTCGTTTAAGGTCCCTTGAAACAACGGCTGTCGTTCCCGAGCCCATAAAAGGATCAAGTACAATTTTAGCATTGGTTGATGATACAATTCTTTGAATCAAAGATACAGGAAATGGAGCAGGGTGCCCATTTTTCATTTCCTGCGTAAATTCCCAAACATCACCGTAGGCATTCGCTTTTTTTGCCAATTTGAAATCCGGTTTAGCTATCAAGTATATAACCTCATAAGTAGGCAAGAAATACCCTGCGTTAAAATTAATTCCACCTTTTCTTTTCCAAACAATAATCTGGCGCACAGGAAATTTACTGACAATGTCATGCCGGTCTTGAAGCAAGCCATTTTGTACCCGCCATTTATGATTATAAAAAATTGCTCCGTCATTTTTTATTAATCTATACATTTCATCGAGACATTTAATTTGCCATGACACATATTCTTCATGAGGCATACAGTCATCATGATGACTGTATCCGTTAATCAAAGCGGCTCTCGACCATTTACCACCGCGACCATCTTTCATACCGTTTCCTGTAGAATTCTTAAGATTGTAAGGCGGAGATGTCACAGCCAAATCAATCGATTCGTCCGGCATTGCTTTCATTACTTCTAAACAATCACCGCAAATGATCTTATTCAGATAATCCTTAGGAAATTTTAGTTTAGCACTCATTTCATTCTTTCGATAACAGGTTAATCAAAACACCTCTTTAACATCATCATATAGATCCGACCACACGCCTTGCTTGAGCCGAAATTTTGTTCCGTGGTTATGTCCCGTTCGGGCGTCAAAATCAATCAACAAACTTCCTGCCTCTACACAGCACAAGAATTTCTCAAATGAAAAACCAGATAGAACAGAAAGGTGTTGATAGCAAAAATACTCATGCCCGTCGTCAATTTTGGCCTCAGCGATAACGTAAAAACAATTCTTTATTTTTTCGCCAATCGCATACTTCAAATCTTCAAAGCCCCAATAAGGCTCCGGTGAAATCGCTCCCAAGCCAGCTCTTTTTTTAACAGAAGATAGCCATGCCTTGATCTCAGGGTCTGCCATATCAGCCTTCTTTGAGTCAAATACGAACTTCAACTTTTTAGCAGTACGATCAACGACTACTGTAAATCCGCGATTTGTAAAACTACTAGAGCTGGTGGTAGACCGAAAACTCATTTCAGTTTTGGGGTATTTAAACCCAGCCTGTTTATGTGGCCAACCATATTTTGGTAAAAGAATATTGCTTACAATCCGAGCCGCTGTTGGCGATGGTTCAATGTGCTTTAATGTTATAAGCGAAGAAGAATGCGCTCGCTGTCCTTTAAGCTCCCATTCTCGAGCATTAGGAATCGGCAGATTGTTTTCTGTAATGCCAAGAAGAACTTCAAGCGTGTTGCCAACAGCGCCATCATTTCGAGTGTCTCGTGTTTGTTTTACGCTCTTATGCCACCCTTTCGATGCGATAGCTTTAATTTCCTTGATTAACTCATCCTTTGAAAATAATTTCATAATCTCCCTTTCACTAATACCTTTTTTGGGGCGGCTTCCAGAAATCTAAAAGATATTCAAAAGTTACACCCATTGTTATATAATTGCTTGGCCAGCCAAAAATACCAATGCCATTGACCACATTGGTACGATCCCATATTATGACATTTCGTAATTCATAGCCTCTCTTACGGAGTTCCTCAATCAACGAAACGTGAATTGTAATGCGCCGGTTTTCCCACCACATATCCGGAACATTAATAACGCAATGTGCTTTCTCTCTAAGCAGAGGAAGTAACCCTTCAAAAATATCTCCCATTGCCGTCGTATAGGAATCAATAGCCATTGTGCCTAGATCACGCACATCTTGAGAATATTGCTCAACTTTACCCAATTGCTTGTTGTTCCTGTCGCGTCGAGATTTGTTTTGACGGGATCTATTTAAAAGATTTGCGTAGGGCGGAGATGTCCAGATCAAACTTACAGTATTGGGGGAGAGATATTCTGAAATATTTCTGGCGTCATCCTGAATGGCCATCTGAGCACATGCATTAAACAGGTTAGGATTCTTTTGGAGCCGCTTAACACATAACTCAATGTATTTTTTTTGGAGATCGAACCCAACGGCATTTCGGTTCAAATCAGTTGCGGCAATAAGTGATGTTCCACTTCCAACAAACGGGTCAATAACCAATTGTCCCTGATGTGTGAATAATTCGATGACTTTTTTTGCGAGGGATATTGGAAAAGTTGCAGGATGAACAGATTTATCTCTTATATCGCGAGTTTCATAAAAAAACTGCCAAACTCCTATTTGGGATTTAAGCCAGTCCTTGGGGCCCATGCAATTAATATGTGTATGGCCACAATTACATAAACGCTCGTGCGCCATACCTAGCTTTGTGCCATATAAAGAATCGCCTTCAAAAACGGCCAAGGCTTTTTGCTCTGTTTTACTCTTATCATTGTGACCCTGATCAATAGATCTTTTGTCAACCGCGCTATGACCAAAACTTTGATTTCCCATTTCTATCTCTTTTCCCCTTCCCTCAATCGATTACTTCGTTTAGGTAAAATAAAAAAATTAGATATTTCGAATCGTAGTAACTACAATACCCTGCACCTGAAAATCTCTAGTAACCACTATTGGCTTATGTTGTTTATTGCTCGAACACGGTTTCAAAACGACCGTATCTCCTGATGAATTATATTGTTTAACTGTAACCTCGTTGTCAACTAAAGCAATGATGACATCTCCTGTGTTTGCGGTTTCCTGTTTGCGCACGAGTAGGAAGTCACCATCTTCAATACCTTTCTGATTCATTGAGTCGCCTTTGGCTCTGACAAGAAAATATTTATGCGGAAGTTGGGCTAATTTTGTTGAAACCGGAAACCACGATTCGATATTTTCTTCAGCTAAAATAGGAATACCACAGGCAACAGTACCGACAAGAGGCACGCTGATTGTCTGAACATTATCACTGTTATTAATATCCATAACCAATCGCAAGGCCCCTGAAGGATTTCTACGCAACACTCCTTTAGAAATTAATTTGTTAATCAATAGGGCAACAGAGCGAGGTGAACGATATCCTAAAGTCCCCATTAAGTCTCTTAATGAAGGGCATTTGCCAAAATTGACAAGAGCATTTCGGATGGCTTTAATGACAATCGCTTCTTTATCGGAAATCATTATATTGCTCATGTATACAATTGTATACAACATGGATAACTTTGTCAATGATTTATTTTCTTGATGATGAAAAGGCAACGCTGATAATAACATATGTGTTTTTCAGAACATCAAAACTTGTTCAGGTTTTACTGACTTTCAAAGCCACGGCTTAACAGGACAAAACTACATTTATACTGACATTCGCATGTCAATGATGACAATTTTGCCCTGTTTTGACCCTGTTTTGAGCCATTTTGGGCCCTTTTTACTGACATATTGGCATTGGAATGTCAGGGTGTACCGGCCGTTTTGCCCTCAAATCGTGAAATAATTCCAATCATAACATCAATAACTACAATATATTACGCATAAATAGTCTTTTCCAAGATCATGATGCGAATGACAAAATTGTCCCTGACATCGTTTTTTGAAGTCAAAATCACTGACAAACTGCGCCTCGGCTGACCCTCGGCCCAGGCCCGCCCGGGAAGGACCCACAATAATAATGCGTGCGGAGGAGGGTGGCAAGGAGGCCAATCTCCACCCTCTGCCAAGGCGCATTTACTCCATTAGAAAGCCGTCATTTCTAACAGAGTTTACCTGACAAAACCTTTGCGATGGAACAGCGTCCGAGATCATCGCTTGGGCTTCTCCGCATTATTTGACTTGTTACTCCGTTACCGCTTCCGAAACATCCACAGCAAGGGAAGACTGCACACTGAAACGTTTCGTAAGTTTGTCTATTTCTTCCTCGATATCGAAGCTCCGCACCCAGCTCTCCTTTCGCTCGATATCCTTTTCGATATCCGCAACCGTCGGCTTACTTCTATCGGCCAAGGCTCTGTCTTTGGCCTCATGAAATATGTCATACGGTTCACTTCCAAGCGCCGGACTGAACGATGGATATTCCTCAAGACGTCTTCGTGCGGTTTCCGGATGACCATATATTGCGATAGCCATAGCGTAAAGCCTGCCTTTTTCACGCCAGAGCTCAAGCTCCACCTTCAAACGCTTGCTGTTAAGCACTCTGCGCTCTGTCACGATATTGCGTGATTCTTCCTCATGCAGGGCTGTCAGTGTTTCAGAAAGCTTTGCCTTTAGCTTTTCGATAGTTTCGTCAACGATCTCGAGATTTATCTTGGCCTCATCGAAACGCTTGTCCGCTTGCTTTACCGCATCCGGACTTATTTTCTCGTCGCATATTGCCCGGCTTCTGATTTCTTTTACCTTTTCCTTCGCCTCGTCGTGTTCCTTCTGATATTGCCTTTGCTTTTTCTCAAGCGCTACTATCTGTTCGACAATCTCATCCGGCGTGCTTTTCTTATTCAGAATATTCAGAAAATTAAGTTTCATGATTTTTTATCTCCTTTCGATTTTGTTAGGTGCTGTAATAGATAAGGCTTCTTCCAGGCTACAACCATTCGATTCCTGATAACTTCTGGCACGTTCGATATGCTCCAACTGCTCGGCAATTAAAGCGCTGTCGGAATCAACCTTTTTATCCGGCGCTGTCCGGCTTAAAGCCTCGGTTAACGTACACTCGAATTTATCCCTGTACTCATAGGCCCGCTTGAGATGTTCAAGCCGGATATCGCCGGTAGAGACCATTCCCGGATGTTTCTTTGCTGTCACCCGTAAAGCCTCGGCAAGAGTGCATTTATTGCGCTTCATGTAGATATTGGCGTCGATTAAATGCACAAGTTGTTTTTCTTCCTCCGAGCCCGGGACATAACGCTTGATCATCTGACTGATCGTATTCAATACATGTAATTGGTTCATTTTTAGTCTCCTCCTGTTTTGGTTTTCGTTACTATGAAATTACCCATGGCTTTTTATCTACACCCTCATAGAATCACCTCCCCCTGTGATGACCGTGAACGTTGTGAACGTAAATTCCTGTCTTTTCTAATTACCTCTTTTTGCGTAGTTTCTTGACCTTTTACCCTTATTTTTCTAAACCTTAAAAAGCAGGAAATTACGTTCAAGATCTTCACAATCTTCATAACTTGTTATGGCTTCATGCGTTACCCCATGAATATGGCTGTGACCGTGGAAGGCTGATATTCACAACGTTCACTCGAATCAGCCCGGCGTATCTTCGCAACGTTCACAGACGTTCACACCTTCGTTCACACTGTTTTCAAAAAACGTATCGCCTTTATTCTTGCGTAAAATAAATAGCTTCCGGCCCGTTCCGGATTCCCGCTTTTTGCTACGTACAATATCAATTCCTATACCACGCATAACCGGCGCTATCCTCATAAGCTCCGATGATAGAGCCTTGGGATTATCGGGAATGCGTTTATCGAACCCGGACTCCGGCTTAATATACTCAAGCAAGGTAGTGGCTGAACCGCACCACTGTCCGCCGTTGGATTCCACAAGATAGGCTAACTTCTGCGTAATAGGGTTCTCTTCGGCAGTATCTTCCCATTTATACTCAACCGACTCCTGATACTTTTTGAAAAACTCATCCTGTGAATATCCCAGTGTCTCGGAAAGGGCCGCGCCCCACCTGGCAAAGTCTGACATTCTAAACTTTTCATGGCCGGTTACTTTATTAACGATGGCCATAGCATTGGATATCGCCGAGAAGAAACCGCCCAATATGCCCGGAAGCGATGCCTGCCATTCATCGGCAATCTGCTTTTCGGGCCTTGTTTCTTTTAAAGGCGGGATATCGAAGATGATGGATCTATCCAGTAAATCCGGCCTGCATACGGAATTGCCTATACCGTTTAATACAAAGCACCGGCGGTATGTCCGTATGAATACCTCGTCATTCGTGTAAAGCGAGCGTTTCATGTCACCTTCACCGGTTACGGCCCGGCAGAGGAAATCACTGAACCATTCGGAAATCTTCGAAAGGTTATCGAAAGTATTTATCCAGTGTTTATCTGCTATCATTTGAGCCTGATCCAAATCCTTTGGGCTTGAGATGAGCATAACCTTGGAAGGGTCGCATAGGCTTTTAATCAACCGGGAATTATTGGATTTTCCCGTGCCTTGCTCGCCGACTTGAACAGGTATAACGTGGGGAATATCTGGAATAAAAAACGACGCTAACATCGTCATGAAAAGACAGTAATCATCCTTGTTGATATTACAGAATTCCAGAAACCTCTTCGGATCATGTCCTTTAACAGGTATAACCTGCGTATCCTGATGATTGTATCTTTTGAATACCGGCGGAAGGTAGACAACCTGCCAGCCTTTCTTATCTATAAAGACTCCCTTCCAATCGGGTGTAGTAAGATCATAATAAATGCTGTCTTTATACCAGCCGACACGGTTATAAAGTTCGAATTTGGGCGAATCTTCGCATTTTGCCTCTGCCTGAATCCGTGCCTGTTTTAATGCTTCGTTACATGGCGGGCTTTTGTATTTATAGCGGTAGCGCTTGGCAAGCCAGTTCCTGAAGCGGGAGCTGTTGGTCTGGCATACCTCCAGATGATTATCGATAGGGAGCACTATAAAGGAGTTGCCTTGCTGATCACGATAATAGTCTGTTATTTCTTTTTCGCAGTATCGTGTAAGTATTTCACCCTGGGTGGGATGCGCCTTGCGATAATTCACCTGGCAAT
>JAIPGM010000006.1 GCA_021735655.1 Candidatus Omnitrophota bacterium
CTCCTTTACGGGGTCAATTAAGCCCCAGAAAAACAATACAACCTATAACCTATCTACTCTGTGACTATCTATTTATTCTACTGATAATCCAGAGTTTTCACCAACTATCATTGAACAATTATCGTATCATCTCCTTTTTATCTTTCCAATATTTTAATAGCCTTTCTAGGCGTTTTATCACTCGATCTTTACCAATGAGTTCAATTACCTCAAATAATCCCGGACCATCTTTCCTGCCGATTAAAGCCACCCTTACTGGCTGGACCAACAGGCGCAGTTTTAAATTCAAACTTTCGGCTGCTGACCGAAAAATCTGTTCAATAGCTTCTTTTTGAAAATCAACCATCGGCCTTAACTTATCTAACAAAAAAGATACCTCTTTCGATGAATCAGTTTCGAGAATTTTTTCTCCTTTTTGATCATAGTTAAAGTCTTCAGAAAAACAAAAACGTGTTTTACCAACCAACTCCGATAAAGTAACCGTTCTCTCCCTAAAAAGGCCAGCCACCTTCTCTAAATATTCCCTACTTACTTCTAAAGGCAAAACTTTAGCCTCTTCTAAATAGCTTTTCATAAGATCAGTAAAAACTTTTGGGTCTTTTCTTCGAATATAGTCTCCGTTAAGCCAGTTTAGCTTATCCAAAGAGAAAACCGCACCAGTTTTATTTACCTTCTTTAAATCGAATAACTCTTGAGCTTCGGCCAACATAATAATTTCTTTATTTTCACCAGGAGACCAACCTAAAAGTAAAAGATAATTTACCAAACTCTCAGACAAATATCCGGCTTGCCGATACTCCCTTATTGATGTAGCCCCAAACCTCTTAGACATTCTGCCGCCACCAGGAGAAAGGATTAAAGGCAAATGGGCAAACTGAGGAATCTCAAAATCTAAAGCTTTATACATTAAAATTTGCTTAGGAGTATTAGATATATGGTCCTCGCCACGAATCACACAATTTATTTTCATAAGTGCATCATCAACCACGCAACTAAAATTGTAAGTTGGCGAACTGTCACTTTTAATTATCACTTCCTCAGGCTTAGGCAACTCAGTAAAGACAATATTACCTCTAATTAAATCATTTATCTCAATATTCTGAAAATCATATTTAAAAAATACGGCACCGTCTTTTTTATAAGCCTTACCTTCGTTAATAAGCTTTTGAGCATACTCTCGGTAAATATCAAATCTTTGAGACTGCTGATATATTTGGTCCCAATCCATTCCTAACCATTCAATACTTTCTAAAATTTCATCTAAATACTCTTTTTTGGAACGTTCCTGATCGGTATCTTCAATCCGCAGGATAAACTCACCTTTATTTTTACGAGCATAAAGCCAACTGAAAAGACAAGTCCTGGCCCCACCGATATGCAAATATCCAGTCGGCGAAGGGGCAAACCTGGCTCTCAAAATTGGTTTATTGTTAACCATCAAGGTCTCCTCCTAAGCTATCTAAACTTATCTTTAAACTCTCGGCTATTCTTTTGGCTCCATCAATATTACCCAACTTTAAGTAAATTTTCGCTAAAAGCCTATGGGCTTTATCGGTAGGGTGAAACAATAGGCTCTTTCGACAATGAATAAAGGCTTTCTGATAATCATCCTCTTGGTAGGCCATTTGTGAAAGAAGATAATAACTATCAGAGTCACCCGGTGAAACCCTTAGAATCTCTTCTAAATATTCTCGGCTCTTTTGATTGTGACCTAAGCTATGTAAAATATTAGCCATATTAAAATAACCTTTCAGGGAAATTTTTTCAAACCTAACCTCATTCAAAAGATCTAGCTTTTTTAACTCTAAGGAAGCAAAGTTAACTTGATCTTGCTTAAGCTTAGGATTTTTCTTAAAAAAATCAACTGAAACAAAAATTATCCCCTTTTGACCAAAATAAATACATTGATATCCTCGATCTCTTAACAGCTTGATTAACGGAGGTGGTGAGTCACGAAAATAAGTCAAGGCAAACCCTTCTATTTGATATTTCTCTACAATTTCATCAAAGACTTTCTCATTGGCCATAACTATTTCACGATATCGAGAAAAAAACTGATGACCGTAGAACTCTGCCCTTCCGTCAATGAAAACTTGCCGTTGCGGGAAAAAATTAAATATCATTGCTGCCCCGAGATTAAAACTATTAAACATCCTCTCGGGCAACTCACGACTCTTCATAAAATCAATCATATCCTTCGGATACACCGATAAGTCTCGAGAGAAAAATATGCTCCGCTTATTGATCTTACCATCTCTAGTGATATGGGCTCTGCCTAATTTAGGAAACTGTATAACTTTCTTGGCCATCGGAATAGAAAGATTGACTGAATAAACTACAAATAAAACCTCCAGCAAAAGTAAACCCTTTTTATGCAAAATTGTTCTTAAAACAGTCTCCTTAATCACTGGATAACGATCAACAAATATTGCTATTGCCACCGGAATAAAAAAATACATATTCCGTAGCGAGTTTATAGAAAATATAAGCATTAAGACGCCGAGGCCCAAATAAAACCAATTCAAGCTGCTTAAAAAGCAAAGGCACAATATAGCAAAAATAATAAAAATAAAAAACTGCGGTTGAGCATGAATATTACGTAAGGGGCTTTCCAACTCCTGTATATATTTATAAAATAGAGCTTGTTGGCCAGTAATCATACCCTTGATAACTGTTAACGGATAACCAATCACAGCTAGCGGCTGAGGAGTAAAAAGACAAGCAAAAATACTACCGAAAAAGACCACCTTGGCCATTTTGTAAAAATCTTTATCTTCGGAAACTTTATTGAACTTACTTAGAATTAAATAAAGAATCAAAATCAAAGGACCCAAAAAGAAAAAGCCGTGAACATTAACCCAAATCAACTGGACAAAAGGCAACAGCCAAAGCAACCACTTTTTCTTAAAAACAAAAGGCAACAAAAATATGATCATAAAAAGAAGACTGAAGTTGTCCGGTCGCAAGGTAAAACGCCTCAAAGCTAACTGCAGCCCATAAACCAGCAAAGGAAACCCAAATACCCAATTAGCCTTCAGAACCATCACCGTTAAAAGAAAAAATATCAAGGAAAAAAGCACTATTCTTAGAATAAAAAATCCTTGTAAACCAAAAGAATCATGAAAGCGATAAATTAAGGCTTGATACAACCATTCGTGATCAACCCAACCCTTACCATTCATAGTAAAAGAAAATATATCCGTCTTAGGGATAACTTTGCTGATAGTAATATATTCGCCAACCTTGGTGTGGAAAAAATAATCAGCACCACCTAAATTATAACAAGCACATAGAACCAGATAAGAAAAAAAAATGAATAAAATTGGGACTTTTAAAAATCTAACTATTGTTTGAATAACTTTCATGGCTTATTAAACCTTTCGCCCAGCTTAAAAGCTTTAAGGTTAACTTCAAAACTACCCTTTTTGCTAAAGGTTTCTTCCAAAATAGAAATTATTGTTTTTCTCGCTAGAAGCTTTGGCTTCAAAGCGCTTAAAACCCCCAAAACTATAATGTTAGCTACCTTTATATTCCCACACTCCAAGGCCATTTCATTTAAAGGTAAAGCTATTGTCTTTATACCTGTTTTTAAGTTTATTTTGGGAATCAAGTCGGAATTTAAAATAACTAAACTGTTTTGCCTGAATTCACTTCTAAATTTATCCAATGAAGGCTGGTTAAAGATAATCGCAACGTCAGGGCTATCCATAAAAGGAGAGGCTATCGATAAATCAGAAATTTTTACTAAACAGTGAGCGGTTCCACCCCGCATCTCTGCTCCGTAAGAAGGAAAAAAAATAGTATGCTTGCCTTCACAGGTAGCAGCTCTAGCTAAAATCTTACCCAAGCTCATTAAGCCTTGACCGCCAAATCCTGAAATTAAAATATCTGTCTTCACTATTCTTTAATAACTCCTAAGGGAAATTCTTTTACCATTTCTTCTTCAATCCATTTTACCGATTCCAACGCTGACTTCTGCCAAATTGTCGGACAACTACTTAAAACTTCAACTAAAGAAAAACCCTTTCTGGAAATTTGATTCATAAAGGCTTTCTTTATATACTGACGAGTCTTAACTACCTGTTTAGGACTACTAACTGAGCTACGAACAATATAAGTTACCCCGTTAAGATCTTTAAGCATTTCGCTTAGATGTAAGGGCCAACCTTCACCACTTCCAGGATCTCTTCCCCAAGGAGTAGTAGCTGTTCTTTGCCCAACGACAGTGGTCGGAGCCATTTGGCCTCCGGTCATACCATAGCAAGCATTATTCACAAAGATACAAGTTAAGTTCTCTCCTCTATTGGCAGCATGGACAGTTTCAGCCAAACCAATAGAAGCTAAATCTCCATCACCTTGATAAGTAAAAACTACGTTTTTCGGCAAGCAACGCTTTATACCGGTTGCAACAGCTAAAGCTCTTCCGTGAGCAGCCTCGGAAACATCAAAATCCCAATAGTCATAAGCAACTACTGCACAACCCACCGGAGCAACTCCAATAATTTTATCTCTCAAACCCAACTCATCAACAACTTCAGCTACTAACCGGTGTAAAATTCCATGACCGCATCCAGAACAATAATGCGTGCTGACGTCTTTTAAGCTTTGTGGTCGACTGAATTTTTTCTTCATATCTGTTTCTTTACGAATTTAACAATATCTAAGGTAGACGGAACCCCGCCGCCAGTTTTTCCTAAAAAATAAACTTCCTTCTCAGGCAAAGCCAAACGTACGTCGTCTACCATTTGGCCCAAAGACTGTTCTACAACCACTAACCTCTTTAACTTTTCAGCAGTCTTTCGTAAACCCTTTTCAGGATAAGGCCATAAACTTATTGGCCTGAAAAGACCCGAGTTTATGTTTTGCTTTCTTAAAATATCCACGGCTTCTTTAGCCATGCGAGCCTGTGACCCATAGGCAACGATTAAAATTTCAGCATCTTTAACCTTGTAAGTAGAGAATCTTTGTTCGCTTTTTTTAATTTGCTCCCATTTTTTCTCTAATTTCAGATTATGTAACTCAAGCAAACCTTCTTTCAAAAAGAACGACTTTACTACTTTAGGAGATTTTTTCTTTAAACAACCTAAAGCCCAGTCTTTTTTGGGCAAGTTTTTCTTAAATACTTTTTTAAATTTTAAGCTAACTGGTTCCATCATCTGACCAATAACCGCATCAGCCAAAACTAAAACCGGATTTCTATAGTAATCAGCTAAATCAAAGGCTAAGACAGTAAGCTCACCAGCCTCTTCAACGCTCCAAGGAGAAAGGGCCGGAGTAAAATAATCACCATGACCGCCACCGCGAGTAGTCTGAAAATAATCTGCCTGCGAAGGAGCGATATTGCCTAAGCCCGGTCCACCCCGCATCACATTAATAATTACTGCTGGGAGCTCGGCGCCAGCCAAATAAGAAATTCCTTCCTGCTTTAAAGATATTCCCGGGCTAGATGAACTAGTCATTGACCGTCGGCCAGTGCTGGATGCACCAAAAACCATATTTATTGCTGCCAGTTCACTCTCGGCCTGAATAAAGGCTCGACCACACTGCTTCATCGCCTTAGCCATATAAGCAATGATTTCATTCTGAGGAGTTATTGGATAACCAGCATAAAAATCGCAACCGGCCTTAACTGCAGCCTCGGCCATAGCTTCATTGCCAGTCATTAATCTTCTCTTTTGTTGTCGACTATTCTTCATGAACTTCAATACAGGTTTCCGGACAAATAAAAAAACAAAATCCACAACCAATGCAATTAGTTTTTGGATTTATTTCAATATACTTAACCCCTTTTTTATTTAAATCTAAAGACTGCTTAAGGTATTTGGTCGGACAATAAAAAATGCAAAGCTCGCAGGCCTTGCACCTATCCTTATCTACGATTATTCGGCAAGAAACCGGCCGGGATATTTTTTGATTACTGTTTTTTTTACGGCTGGTATACAGCTTACTCATTTTTTTACTGATCTTGTTTCCAATGCTTTTCTTATTTTACCACTAAGACTTTCGGCATCTAAACCATACATGTTTAGCAAATCTTTTCTTTTAGCTGCCGGTATAAATTCATCAGGGAATCCAACCCTAATCAATTTAGTTTTTTTAAGTAAATCATAGGACTCATATAATTCGATAACAGCACTACCAAAACCACCGGCTAAATTTCCTTCTTCAATGGTAATAATTAAATCATGATTCAAGACTAGTTGTTTTAATAGGTCCTCATCAAGAGGTTTTATAAAACGAGCATTTACTACTGTAAGCTTAATCCCCTCCTTAGCCAACAAATCGGAACATTCTACAGCTACTCTAACCATTGAACCAAGTGCAATTAAACAAACATCTTCTCCGGCCCTGATAAGCTCTGATTTACCAATTTCAATGGCCTGTTTTTTGTCTAAAGAGTAGGCTGCTTCGCGTGGATAGCGTATACTCACTGGTTTTTTAAGACTCGTGGCAAATTCTAGCATATTCTGAAACTCTTCGCCATCTTTAGGTGCCAAGCAAACCATGTTTGGAATGGCCCGTAAATACCCAATATCAAAAACGCCGTGATGAGTAGGGCCATCTTCTCCTACTACTCCGGAACGATCAATAGCGAAAATTACGCCCAAATTTTGCAAAGCTACATCGTGAATAATTTGATCATAGGCCCGCTGCAAAAACGTAGAATAAATAGCAACAACCGGTTTAAGACCCCGCTTGGCAAGGCCAGAAGCAAAACCAACAGCATGAGACTCAGCAATGCCAACATCGAACAACCTACCAGGAAATTTCTTACCAAATAAATCAAGCCCGGTTCCTTTTGGCATAGCAGCAGTTATCGCCACTATCTTAGGATCTTTCTCAGCTAAAATAATAAGTTTTTTAGCAAAAATATCACTAAAGGTCTCTTTGACTGGTCTATCCGACTGACCGGTTTCAACATCAAAGCCTGATGTTCCATGGAAATATTCAGGATTCTCTTCAGCATGGACATAACCCTTACCTTTTTTAGTTATGACATGCAAGACTCTCGGACCACTAAGAGTCGCAACGTTAATCAAAGTAGGAACTAAAGCTTCTAAATTATGTCCATCAATCGGACCAAAATAACGAAAACCTAACTCTTCAAAAAATATTCCTGGAACAACTAAACCCTTTACGCTTTCTTCAAATTTACGGGCTCTTTTTACTAGCCCTTTGATTAAAGAAAAATGTTCTAAAAAAGATTCCAATTCATTTTTTATCCGGTTATAAATCGGTGCTGAAATTATCTTGGTAAGATGTGCACTCAATGCTCCCACCGAAGGTGAAATGCTCATCTCATTATGATTAACAACTACTAAAACATCATTCTGAGAATGACCACAAGAATTCAACGCCTCAAAACACATCCCTCCAGTTAACGAACCGTCGCCGACTACGGCTATGGTTTTTGTCTTATCTTTTTCAAGTCGCTTAGCCTCAGCTAGTCCTTGAGCCCAAGATATTGCCGTAGAAGCATGGCCAGAAATATATAAGTCATAAGCTGACTCCTGATAATTAGGAAAACCGCTTATACCTTTATATTCTCTCAAAGTAGAAAAACTTTTTTTGCGACCAGTAATTATTTTATGAGCATAGGCTTGATGCCCTACATCAAAAATAATCGAATCTTGCGGTGTATCAAAACAATAATGCAAAGCCAAGCATAGCTCAACTGCTCCTAAAGATGAGGCTAGATGCCCACCTTTCTGAGAAACTACCCTAACAATTAAATCCCTTATTTCCTGACTTAAAAGTTTCAGCTCCTCAATGGTTAGCTTTTTTAAATCTTGACTGGAATTCACCCTATTCAAAATCATTGTTCTTTAGAAATAATTGCTTCGACTAGTTTTTTAATTAATTCTTGGTCTTTTTGACTAATTTGATAAAACTCTATTCCAGTATCATATCCTAAAGATTCAGAAGACTCTAAGTCTCGCCTAGGCACCATCCAAGTTACCCTGCCCTTGCAGCTCACTACGCTACTATTTACTTCAATTTCCAAACCAACCATCGAAGAAACCTCAATAGCTTCATCAATAATAACTCGAACTCCTCCGGCGCCGATATTTTCAGTTATAGTCGCGATGACACTCTCTTTTGGAGTATGGACAATTATTTTACAAGGAAGATTAGCTCGAGGAAAACGTCTTTTTTCTGTATTTTGCCAACTCATTATTTTTCACCTCACATCTTTTTTATACTCAACCCTCTTTATTGAAAGAGCTTTGCCGGTTTCTGGATCAGCCTCAAACAAAACCCCCTGTATGCGCACATCATCTTGGGCTAAATCAAAACGTATCGGTAGATTGGTAACAAACCGCTCAACAATCTGACCTTTCTGGCGCCCCAAAACAGAATCAAAACTTCCAGTCATACCACAATCAGTAATATAGGCCGTGAAGTCATCAATAATCCTTTCATCAGCAGTGGGTATATGAGTATGCGTACCAATAACTGCCGTTACCTTCTGAGCAAGAAAATAGCCCATAGCTAATTTCTCACTTGTTGCCTCAGCATGCATATCAACAACAATTATCTTAGCTTGACTGCGAATCTCTTCTAAGACCGCCTGAATTGCCTTAAACGGACAATCCGCCGGCTGCATAAAGACTCTCCCTAAGAGGTTAACTACTGCTATCTTACTGCCAGCGACCTCCTTAATCAAATAGCCTCTACCGGGAGCGGTTTCTCCATAGTTTAATGGTCTTAAGGTATCGCTATTCGCCAAAACATCTCTTGCCTCTTTCTTTTTAAAAATATGATCACCACTAGTAACCAAATCGATACCTGAGCTAAAAAGATCTTTGGCTGTATCAAGTGTGATACTTGAACCGCCGGCTGAATTTTCACCATTAGCAATAATAAAATCTAAGCTGAGTTCCTTCCTTAAAGAAGGAAGAAAATCATTAAGATAGATCCTGGCTGGCTTTCCAACAATATCACCAATAAACAATATCTTCATTTTTTTATTCCCACTCCTTTAGACTTAAAACCTGGACCTATTTAGCATAATCAACGGCTCTGGTTTCTCTAATTACGGTAATCTTGATATTGCCAGGATAATCCATTTCTTGCTCTAGTTTCTTTTTTACCTCATGAGCCATAATAGCAATTTCATTATCCTTAACTTTATTCGGCTGGACAATTACCCGAATCTCACGTCCAGCCTGAATAGCAAAGCTCTTATCTACCCCTTCAAAAGAATTAGCGATTGTCTCTATCTGCCTGAGTCGTTTAATATAAGTTTCTAAGGTTTCTCGACGGGCTCCCGGTCGGGAAGCTGAAATTGCATCAGCAACAAGGGCGAGAAGAGAATACAAAGATATAAAATCAACATCTTCATGATGAGACTCGGCGGCGTTAATAACAAACTCATGTTCGCCATATTTCTTTAATAGGTCAGCTCCAATTTCAGCATGCGTTCCTTCTACTTGATGATCGATAGCCTTGCCGATATCATGTAATAAACCAGCCCGCTTAGCAATTCGCGAATCAAGTTCGAGCTCAGAAGCTAAAATACCCATAATAATTGCAACTTCTTTTGAATGCTGAAGAGCATTTTGGCCAAAGCTAGTACGATATTTTAGCTTACCAAGAAGTTTTATCAATTCCGGATGCAAGTTGTGAATTCCAACATCAAAGGCTGCGGTTTTTCCTTCTTCCATCAGGCGTTTATCAAACTCCTGTTTAGTCTTCTCAACAACTTCTTCGATCCGGGCCGGATGGATTCTTCCATCCTGAACTAATTTTTCTAAAGCTGTTCGGGCGATTTCCCGACGAATAGGATCAAACCCAGAAACACTAACTGCCTCAGGAGTATCGTCAATGATTAAATCTACTCCCGTGGCCATCTCAAACATCCGAATATTGCGCCCTTCTCTTCCGATTATTCTTCCCTTAATCTCATCGTTAGGTAATGAGACTACACTCACTGTAGTCTCAGTTGTATGCTCGACGGCGCAACGTTGGATAGCCTGAGAGATAATTTCTTTGGCTTTCTGATCTGACTCCTCCTTAACAGCCTCTTCCATTTCACGAATCATTTTTGCTTTTTCGCCACGCAACTCTTCTTCATAGCGCCTCAACAAAAGCTCGCGGGCTTCCTGGGGAGTTAAAGAAGATATACTTTTAAGCTTCTCTTTTTCCTCCTCGATTAATTGATTCAAAGCTTGATTTTTTTTATCTGCTTCATAAGCCGCTTGTTTTAAATTTTCCTCTTGCTTAGTTAACTCATTAGATTTACTCTCAATAAAATCAAGCCGTTTTTCTAAATTCTCCTCTCTTTGAAGAAGCCGTTTTTCAAGTTGTACCAGCTCACTCTTCTTGGAAGAATTCTGCTTTTCAAAGTCTATCCTTAACTTATAAAGTAATTCCTTTGCATCAAGATCTGCCTTACGAACAATCTCCTCGGCTCTAAACTTAGCTTCTTTAACTATCTTTTCAGCATCTTCTTTAGATTTATTAACTTTATTCTTTTGAATAACTTCGCCTAACCACCATCCGATAATTGCGCCAGTGACACCACTAATTGCAATGTAAAGTGTAAACATGTTGCCTCCTTTATTTAAACCCGCCGGGCCTAAGTAAACCAGCAGGGATTGGTGCAGATTTATTTCCCTAAATAATACAAGATCTCTTCTAATAAATTATTTTTGAGATCTACACCCAGTTTGTGATTTAAATGATACTACTTTCAGTAACGACGATGTCGACTTTCTGATCTAAAGGAAGATAGGTAGGAAGGTCTTGGGAAATTTGAAAATCAAAGGCAATGCCAACTTTCTTGGTAGATGGGGTTAACCTTTGCAAAAAGCGGTCGTAAAAACCGGCTCCGCGGCCTAACCTGTTGCAATTGCAATCAAAGCTAAGACCAGGAACAATAACCATATCTATTTTTTCAATATCAAACTTTTGAGTCTTCTCTGTGTCTGGCTCCCTAACTCCATAAGGGCCAACAACAAACTGATCATTTAAATT
This sequence comes from Candidatus Omnitrophota bacterium, assembly GCA_021735655.1. NCBI lineage: Bacteria > Pseudomonadati > Candidatus Omnitrophota > Candidatus Omnitrophota bacterium. The sequence continues at coordinate 10,981 of JAIPGM010000006.1, forward strand.
TTCCACCTCATAAGCCTGCAATTTTTTTGCCTTTGTATCCATTACCGGAAACAGAAATTTTTTACTTTTAATATCCTTCCTAACCATCTCTAAAATATCTACCTCACCCTTTAAAGGGTAATAGACCATAATGTTTTTTGCTTGTTTGTATTCACCCAAACTTGATAATTTATCTTCAACATCTTTGCTCCTCCTTTTTACCTCTTCTTTCGTAAGAGACAAAAGTTGTCCTAGTAATTTTTGCCGCAATTCTTGTTTTTCTCTGTTTATAACCATTTCCATATTTTACCGTATAAGCTTAACTGACAGGGTAAAATTATACCACTGGCCCAATCAAAAATCTATGAAAATTTTACCCTTTTTTGACCTCAAACTGAAGCTAAAAAGTCCTTTAAATATATGCAAAATTCGGACTTACTGTCTTTTGCAGATAAACCCACCAGCTGAATCAAAATATTTAAGAACTTTGAACCCTGCCTTTTTAAGTCTTTTTTTGACTGATGCCGGAAAATCAAAACCTTGCCTTACCTTGTAACGCGGTGTGTAATGGAATAATCTTCCTCCCTGGCGCAGAGTTCGAAAAAGCTCCGAGTAGAAATGTCCCGAATAGAGCTCACCGGCTAATTTAAAAGTAGGTGGATCATGAATAATGCAATCAAAATAGGCACTTGGCTCCTTACCAATCTCTAAACTTACGTCACCTCTGCGAATTGTGATCTTCGGAGACGAAAAAAGCTCTTGAGACACCGGATTAAGCTGAGCTAGCTCAAATACCGAATCATCTTTCTCAAAAGTAATTATTTTATGAGCCCGCTTAGAAGCCAGAATAGCTGTATAACCTAAGCCCATACAAGTATCAAGGACAATTCCCGAGGGCCTAAGGGCCTCAATCTTAGCCTCAGTATCTTTTTTAGCTGAAAGTAACCGATGCATCGGAACTGAGCCAATAGTAACTGTTGGCCAATCACCAGTAGGTAACAACTTGTAGAACCTATTGGTTTCTTCAGAAAAAAAAGATACTTTTGTAACCTCTTGAGCTTCTAGTAAATAGCAAAACTTTGCTTTAAGTTTCTGGCTTAAGTCCAAAGTGATTCCACCCTCAATTACTGCCTGGTGAACCTCTCGCTTAACCTTAACTTCTCGCTGGCCAAAGTCAACTTTAAGCTGAAACTCATCACCTGGTTTAGCCTTTTTAATCGCCTCAAATTCAACAATAGTGATAATCATCTTAGTCGATTATAAGCATTAAAGCCCATTTTACAATAAAAAATTTATATTTAAATTTCTTGACAATAAGCCCTTGAGCTATAAAATAGTAAAAGTAGTTGAAAATATTAACTTTTTTAAATCTAAGGGGGTGTTCAGATGAACAAGGCACAGTTGGTTGATGTAATCGCCGGACAAACTGCTACCAAAAAGCAGGCTCAAGAAATCATAGAAGCAGTTTGGGATTCAATTAAAAGCAGCTTAAAGAAAAAAGAAGATGTAGCTATTTCTGGTTTTGGAACATTTAAAGTAAAACAAACAAAAGCCAGAATGGGAAGAAACCCTAAAACTGGTGAAACAATCCAGATTCCTGCAAAGAAAAAAGTTGCTTTTCGCGCATCAAAAGATCTAAAGTCTCTTCTTGCATAAATAGGTTTTGTATAATAAAAAAGGGTATACTGATAAAGTATACCCTTTTTTTTATCTATAAAACTATACTGAAATCTTATTTAACTTAGCAATAAAAAAACCTTCCATTGTTTCGTTAGGAATAATTCTTCTAGTTAATCGCAAACTCTCGGAAAACCTTTTATCCTTCCAACGAAGCAACCCTTCCCTTGCATTAGTTAAAGGTATTTTAAACTGCACCAACTCTACTCTTTCCTTAAATTTATTTACAAACCAATCAATAACCCCTTCATTCTCTTCCGGTGAAAAAGTACAAGTAGAATAGACAAGGGTTCCTCCCTCTTTCAAAGCAAAAAAAGCCGAATGAAGAAGTTTCTTTTGTTTGTGAACCATCTCTTTAACTTTATGTTGTTTCCAATATTGATAAGACTTAGGGTTAGAAACTAAGAACCGCCCCTCGCTTGAACAAGGTACATCAGCCAGGATTCGATCAAACTCTTCGGGAAATTTTTTCCTTACCCAAACACTATCTAAAATAAGAGTCTTAACTGTTTCAACACCTTGAGACTTTAAATTAGCCAAAAGTTTATAATAACGGGTACGGATCTTTTCAATTGCCAAAAGATCAGCTTCCGGGGCCAAAGAAACAATCTGAGTGGTCTTTACTCCCGGGGCAGCGCACAAATCAAGAATTTTCTCTCCATTCTGAGGATCAAGAACCAACACCGGAATCATACTCGATAAGTTCTGAACAAAAACTAACCCCTGCTTATAAATCTCGGTATTTTGAAAATTACGCAAAGGTGTCTTTAGAATGAATGCCCCTTGAGGGTAATCTAACTCTTTAAACTTTACTCTTTGATCAAATAAAGCTTTCCTTAAAGTAATTAAATCGGTTTTTAGATAATTTATCCTAAACGCCGGTTCAGACTTATTAAGAAAGGTATCAGCAACCCTCTCGTAATCTTTAGGGTAGATCTTCTTTAGCTTATGTAGAAATTCTTGAGGTAGTTTGGAAATAATATCTTTCATTATTGCTTTATCCCTTTTTGTTTTATAAAAAACGGAACTAATGAAACTATAATTATATAAAGCATCATAGCCACAGCAATTGCCATATTTTGTTCAAAGTAAATTAGCATCTTCTCTACTGAAAATCCACGCATTGCTGCTAAAGGAAACTGAAGCCAGAATATCCGCGGCCCAGAAGCAACGATAATAGCCAACAAAAACTTACGCCAAGAAATTCTGCTTAGACCTAAGCCAACATCGAAAACCCGATAAGGAATCAAAGGGTTAGCTCTCAAAAACATTACCTTTGCCAAACGTGCACCTTCTAGGCTTTCATAAAACCGTTTAAAGCCTCCACCGACTTTACGTTCAACAAAATCTCGGCCAAGCAGACGACTTAGTTTAAAAAAGACTATTCCATTAATTAGTTCAGCAATATATATTAAGCCGGTACTAATATAAGCTCCAAAAAGAATCGCACCGACTACCTTAAGCGGCTCCTTGAGAGTCCATAAAGCAAAAGTGCCTAAGGTGTAAAGTAAAACAAATATTAAAGCAGCATAACCTATTGGGAATTTATCAAATAACGAGTTAATTTTAGCTTCATCAATTGAAAATGTTACTCCAATAATAATGATAACTAAAAGAACAGCCACAAAAACCAAGAAACGCTTAAATGATTTTGGTTTTCTCTCCATGATTATCCTACTTATTCAAGCCTGAAGCCCGCAATTGGCCACAGGCAGCATTGATATCTGAGCCGCGTGACTCTCTTAAAGTAAAGAATACTCCAGCCCTTTTAAGCTCTTTTCTAAAACTATCTAATTCGGCTTGATCCGGAGATTTATACCCCGCATCTAAGCAGTTAAGTGAAATAAGGTTTACCTTATAACGCATGCCTCTTAAAATTCTAGCTAAAGCTTGGGCATCTTGTTTGCTTGTATTATACCCCCTGAGCAAGGCATATTCAAAAGTAATTAAGTGCTTTTCCTTGCGACTAAAACTTCTAGCCGCCTTGATTAACTCTTCTAAAGGATATCTTCTATTAATCGGCATCAGTTTAGTGCGTTTCTTGCTGTCTACACTATGCAAAGATATCGAAAGCTTAACTCCCAGTTTTAAATCAATCAGCTTTTCTATTTCCGGAATAAGACCGCAAGTTGAAATAGAAATTCTTCTTTTTGAGAAATTAATTCCTTTGGTTTCCGTAAGCACTTGGATTGACTTAATCAAATTTACAAAGTTATCCAAAGGCTCTCCGATTCCCATAAAAACAATATTAGTTATGCTTTCGGGAGCTATGAGTTTGCCTGCTTCTAAATATTGGTTTATAATTTCCGACACTTTTAAATTGCGCTTAAACCCACTTTGCCCACTCAAACAAAAAGAACAATTAAACTTACAACCTACCTGAGTAGATAAACATAAAGTGTTTCTGTCTTTTTTGGGAATTACTACCGTTTCGATGGAGCTCTCGTCTTCCAAGGTAAATAAGAATTTCTTAGTGCCATCGACCGAGACCTCTTGTTTCGATAACTTAACTTTTGAAAAGCAAAAATTTTCCTTTAAAAATCCTCTTATCTCCTTAGAAAGATTACTCATCGAATCAAAACTTTCAACATTCTTCCTATATATCCAATCAAAAACCTGCTGGGCAGAAAAATTAGAAAACCCCTGCTTTTGCAACAATTCTTTCAGGTCTTTTAAGGTGTAATTTTTTACGTCCTTCATAGCTTTCTTATTGTATTCTATAATCAGGATCTTTTCAAACGATACTTTCTGGTCTTGAATTTATCTACATTTAAAAGTATAATAATACTATACATTTGCAATTACCAAAAATGTAAAATAAAAAAGTTAAAATCGTGTATCAAATTTTAAAAATAATACTTCGCCTGGCTAAAAATCCTCAAATCATCTTAGACAACAGGGGCTACATATTCATTTTAAGCCATATGCGTAGTCGCTCAACTTTACTCGCACACATCTTAGGAAGCAATCCTGAGATTGGCGGTTATTTTGAACTTCACAAATCATACCTAAACTGGCTAGATCTTATCATTTTACGCCTCAGGGTCCAGCTTGATAATAAAAACATCAAATTCGCTTTAGATAAAATACTTTGGAACCGATTGCAAATCTCTGAAAAAATATGCCTAAAAGAAAACTTAAAAATAATTTTTTTACTAAGAAAACCCGAAGATACAATAAAAAGTATAATTAATATGGGTAATTGTCTAGGAAATCAAGGCTATAAAAATTACCAATGGATAACAAATTATTATTGCTCTCGTTTAGAGAACCTTATCTATTATTCATCTAAAATAAGGCCTCAAAATGGTTTATTCATCGAGTCCGATAAAATCATTCAGGATACGGACCATGTCCTTAGCTATTTATCTACTTGGCTGGGCCTATCAAAAAGGTTAAACTCACATTACTTGCTATTTAAGAAAACTGGAGTTCGGGGAATGGGGGACCCCTTAAACAATATAACTAAGGGTAAGATAATTAAAAAAAATATCAGAATATAAAGACATCTCTATTCCTCCGGCTTTACTAAATAAAGCTAAAATGGCCTATGACCAGTGTCAAAAGAATTTATTAAAGAATATTGAAAGCCTGTAATAGCTTTTATATTGTGTAAAAAAATGAAAAAGCCGCTAAATTGTAAAATTTTTGCTTACGGCAGTTCACCCTTCCTAAGCCAGTTATATACTGGTTTTTCAATTCTGGCTAAGAATCGAGAAATCAATCTGGTTCAGAAATTAAATAACTATCGTTATCAAAACAAAAAGCCAATAAGTATCGTGAAACCAAACAAATTTAAAGGCCTATTTGTAATGATAAATGAAGAAAAATTAATATTTTATGATACCAAAGACGATCCCAGATTAGATAGCCAAGCCTTAAATATAGTTGACGCCTACTTTAAAAGAAGCTATTTAGCATCAGCTATCCCCGAAAATTATAAATCTAAAGTATTTCCTTTAGGGTTACATTATAAATTGTATACCGGTAAACCGGATCGTTACGATTTGATAAGATTACTCAAACAATTTAAATCTGTTGGTTATGTAGCTAGACATTTTGGCAGACATTGCGGCCTGTCCTATAAGCCTACTCCATCAAAAATGAGCTCAGCGCCAAATAAGAATCAGGAACCGCGGGTAATCTTTAGTACCCACGCCTGGAACCCAGATAAAAACCCGCCCGGGTTATCAGCTAAAAGCAAAGAAGAGCGTATACAGATCAATGAAACAAGAGCTCAAGTAATCCGCTTACTAAGAAAAAATCTTGGCAAGCGTTTTTATGGCGGTTTTCGGCCTGATCGATATGCCGTTAGCAACTTCAAAGATATACTGCTAAAAAATGATCATTCCTGGCTTCAAAAAAACTATATTCCCTTGCTTCGGCAATATCCAATATGCATAGCTACTACTGGTTTATCCGGCTCAATCGGCTGGAAATTAGGCGAATATGTAGCCTTGTCCAAAGCTATTGTTTCTGAAAAATTAAACTATTTAGTTCCTGGTGGTTTTTCTAAAAATATTAATTACTTAGAGTTTGATAAACCTGAGTCATGCCTTCAAGAAACTATAAAATTAATTGAAAATAGAGATCTTAGGCTGAAAATAATGAACAATAATTGGAAATATTACAAAAAGTATTTAGCTCCCGATGTGCTGATCATGAGAACTCTCCGCATCGCTATGGAAATATAGTTTACATAAAAAGACGCTATGATTAATCACTACGTTAAATTAAAATTTTAGATATAGGAAAATAATAAAATTGGAGTAAAAAATGAAATTTTGCACATCAATTCATTGTATGGATGGAAGAATACAAGAACCAATAATAAAATATTTAAAAGAAAAATATAATGTAGCTTATATTGACACCGTGACTGAACTAGGCCCCTGCAAAATACTTTCTGAGAATAAAGATAACGCGTCAATTAATTCAATCGCAGAAAGAATTAAAATATCGACGCACAAACACGATTCAAAACTTATTGCTATCTCTGGACATCACGATTGTGCAAAAAATCCCCAAAATGGAAAAACACAAAGAAAACAAATAAAAGAATCTGTCCAATACCTTAAAAACAAGTATCCTGAAATAGAAATAATTGGGTTATGGGTTGATAATGAGTGGAAAGTGAATCCTGCCTAACACAAGCAGAAGATAAAGACAACGAAAACTCTAAGAACCGTACCAATAATTAACCAAAGGCTTTGCGTCTTTGGCTTTATCAATCAGAATATTTTTAAGCTGAGTATACTCTAAAAATCCTTCTCTCCCCAGTTCTTTACCGAAACCACTTTGTTTAAATCCTCCATAAGGAAGCTGATTAAAAAACATACCATAAGTATTAACCCATACTGTCCCGGCGTTAAGTTCTTCGGCTAGACTCTTAGCTTTTGATTCATCTTTTGTCCAAATACAAGCTGCCAAAGCAAATTCTGAATTATTAGCTAACTCAACAGCCTCCCTTAGCGAAGAAAACTTAACTACGCAAACCACCGGCCCGAAAACTTCCTTCTGAAAAATAGACATCTCAGGGCTCACTTCAGCAATCACTGTCGGCTCAAAGAAAAATCCCTTTTCTAAACTAGAATTATCAGGAATCTTTCCACCACATAACACCTTAGCCCCTTGTTTCTTAGCCTCTTCAATAAAACTAATTACCCCTTTTCTTTGACTCTCTGAAATCAATGGCCCAATTTGAGTCTCAAAATCTAAACCATCGCCTAATTTAATAGCTTTAGCTTTAATTATAAAATCATCAACAAATTTATCATAAACTTTATCTTCAATTAAAATTCTCGACATTGCTGTGCACATCTGGCCCTGATTTAAAAATATCGAACACAATGAACCATTGACTGCTGCCTCTAAGTCACAATCAGCTAAAACTAAACTAGCTGATTTACCGCCCAGCTCCATGACTAGCTTTTTTACACTGCTTGAGGTATACTCAATAATTTTTTTACCAACTAAATTTGAACCAGTAAAAGATATCATATCAACTCGCTTATCAGAACAAAGCGCCTTGCCAACGGTCTCTCCCTTTCCGGCTAAAATATTAACCACTCCCTTGGGTAATCCCGCCTCTTGAACTATCTTACCTAACTCTAAAGCAGTTAAAGGCGTAAGGCTCGATGGTTTTAGAATAACTGTATTACCGGCAGCTAGACTTTGAGCTAACTTCCAAGAAGCGATTATTAACGGGTAGTTCCAGGGAACAATCAACACCACCACGCCTCGCGGTTGACGAATCAGCTCGCTCTTTGCTTGGGCAATTTGAGATTGGATATCTACCGTCTCAGCTTCTAGAAACTTCTCTAAATTATTGGCAAAATAATCAAAAGTTTGAGCACTGGAAGGTATATCCATAAAAGTTGACTCTTTGATTGGTTTCCCATTATTTTGTGTTTCTAGCTGAGCTAACTCAGCTGCTCTGTTGAGAATACCTTGTGCTATCTTTAAAATAAAACTTTTACGCTCAAGTAGTGAAAGCTTAGCCCAAGGACCTTGATCGAAGGCAATCCGAGCCGAGCTTATTGCTAGCTCAACATCAGAAGCATCAGCCAGGCTAACTGTAGCTATTGGTTCTCGATTAGCTGGATTGACTATAGTTTCTTTTGTGGCTGACTCTTTAAACTCACCATTAATAAATAAAGGATAATTTGGTATCATCTAAACTTAACCTCTTTAAATAATTGAAATAAACGGGTAAACGGCACATACCATTTACTCAACTGGCCAAGTTGCCCTTCTAGCTTCATCTTTCCTTGAGTAACTGCTACGAATGAATCTAATTTTCCCAAAAATACCTGTTGCCAAACATCAGACTCAGCCGAAATCACAAAAGGAGCATCACAGCTTGCATCTAAACTAGTAACTTTACCCTCTTTGAAGGTAAATCTATAAGCACTATCATCTTGGTTAAGCTTAATAGCTAACTGCACGGTTAAACCTAACTCCTTTCCTTTTTGAGCGATAAATTCATCCTTATTCACCAAATCGACTATCGCCTGAATATGCTCTTTAGAAAACATTGGGTAACTTATTTCATTTTTAGTAAGTGTATCTTTCAAAGACTTATCTAAATCATCTAGAATGTCCTTCTTAAATAATCTAGCTACAGCCGTAGTTCTTACCGCCTCCTCTAAAGCCTCAACTAAACTTAAAGCATCAGAAAAATTATCACCGATTGCCACTGCTCCGTGATTTTTCAAAACTACTAAATTGTTAGTCTTTAGAGCTTCAATTACCTTTTCCGGCTTGGTGACAGTCGGAGTGTCTTGTTCGATAACCGGAACTTCCCCTAAATAAAACTTGGTTTCAAAAGTTAAAGCTTTTAGTTTTGAGCTGACTGCAAAATAACCATTGATTAAGGGTGGATGACAATGAATAACTACCTTTTGATCAGAATTTTTATAAACCAAACTGTGCAAAGAAAGCTCTGAAGTCGGGGTTCTGTCGCTTTCAGTCCTTTGACTGGCTAAATTAACCTTAACAATATCATCATCGCCTAATTCACCGAGTGAAGTCTGAGTTGCTGTAATTAAAATATTTTCTTTATCTAGACGACAACTTATATTCCCCGATTTAGCAACGGCTAAATCTTTTTCATAAAGTTTTTTGCCAACTTTAATAATCTCAGCTTTTAAAACTTTCTCCTGATCGTTCATTTTTTAACCTCTAAATGAATATGTTTAGTGATTAATTTATTCGGTGTAACATCAAAGGCCGGATAATAACCCCGAACCCCTTTGGGTGCGATCGGTACCCCAGCTAACTCCAACAACTCCTTATCTGGTCTTCTCTCTATTTTTATATCTTTACCAGTTTTAGCCCTTGAGGCCGGAGGGCAAATAACATAAAAAGGAACCTTAAAATGCTTAGCTAAAATAGCAATCTGATAAGTTCCAACCTTATTAGCAATATCGCCATTTTGAGCTAAATTATCAGCCCCAACAATAACCTTATCGATTTTCTTCTCCTGCATTACCTGAGCTACCATATTATCGGTAATTATTGTAACTTTGAATCCGGCTTGGGACAATTCCCAGGCCGTAAGTTTTGAACCCTGTAAGTATGGTCGAGTTTCAGTAACAAAAAAAGTAACTTTTTTCTTTTGTTCGGCAGCAAATTTACCAATTAGAGGCATAAGCCCGCTAATATTACAGTGGGTCAGAACTACATCGTTGTCTTCAACTAACTTGCTGGCCGTTTGAGCCTGAGATATGCGTTTATTCTTAAGCATCTCTAAAAAGCCGACTATAGCCTTCTCAACCGGCACACCAGAAGTAACCCAGGCCAAAACCATATCAGTTAAAAACTTAAAAGAAAGAGTTGGCCGAGTTGAGTTAAGCGCTTTGGCAACCTTATTTAGTAAAACTAAATTCACTTTTCCTTTATTCTTCCTAATAACTAAAAGAAATGTATACATAACAAGTAAAACTTGGCCTACGGCCCGAGTTTTCATCTTTTTTATTGCCAAACAGGCCTCTTGATAAGTCTTTACTTTTATGTATTTCACCTTAAAAGGAAGTAAGGTTTCATCAAGAATATAAATAGTATCTTTTTTTAACTGAATTGGCCAAAATAAAGGTGAATAATTCATAGTTTTTTCCTATATTCAGAAAGTATCTTTAAGGTGACTTCGCCGGGGACGCCTTTTCCTATTTTTTTATCCTCGACCTCAACTAAAGGCATCACCTCCATGAGGCTGCTAGTAACAAAAGCTTCCTCAGAAGCATGAATATCCTCTACTCTAAATTCTTTTTCTTTTAAGATTAAGCCGAGTTCTTTAACTATATCAATAACTACTCTTCTGGTGATCCCATCGAATGCTCCATCTTCTAATCTAGGAGTGAAAACCTCTTTATCTTTAACCAAAAATAAATTACTTCTTGAACCGCCAGCTAAAAAACACTTAGGATTTATGACTAAGGCTTCCTCTTTGCCCTTACGTTGAGCCTCTAGCCAAGAAATCCTATTTCTTAAGTAACTTATACTCTTTAACTTGGAAAGCAAATCCTTACCACATCTCCTATGGGAAGAAACTATTGCCGAAAAACCCTTCTCATAAACCTCGGAACTATAATAGCCAAATTTATCTACATAAAGCAATACGCCAACCCCTTTTCGCTTCTTATAAACAGTTATCCGAATGTAAGCATCTTCTAATTCATTCTCTTTAAGCAAAGACTTGATTTCTGTTTCCCAATCCTTTCCTACACTTTCAATTCCGATTAAATCCAACCCTTGGTTTAATCTTGTAATGTGCTTTTTTAGAAAAGGAATATTTCCTCGATAGGCTCTGAACGGCTCAAAAAGCCCCCAGCCGAATAAAAACCCTGGCTCGAAAATTTCTGCTACCTGGGATTTGTCAACTATGTTTCCGTTACAATAGACCTTCATTAACCAAATATATTAAAAAAATTCTTATGGGTAATTTTTTCCTTTACCTTGCCCCCAAGCGAATCTAACATTTTCAAACTATTGTTAACATCTCCACAAACCGGATAGTCCGAACCCCAAAGAAGTCTATCTTGACCAAACAAATCAATAGCTAGTTCAATATTCTTTAAAGATCCCCCGGAAGTGTCAACATAAACATTTTTTAGAATCTCACTCGGTGACTTTCCTAAATCTTTAACAATTTCTCTTTTTCTAAGCATTGCATAGACCCGATCAAATCTATCTTTTAAAAAAGGTACAACCCCGCCTAAAGATGAAAAGATAAAATTCAACTTATACTTTTCTAAAATACCTTCAACCATCAATAAACCAAGGAATATTGAAGCATCAAAGCTATACTCTAATACCGGCATAAGCAAGGGATCTTTCACCCTTTCAAAACCAATCGGATTGATTGTCTGAGGATGCACGAAAATAGGCAAGTTGTTACTTTCAGCTGCCTCAAATAGAGGCTCAAGCTCTTTAACCAAAAATTTACCGTTGTGGCTTGAGGCAATGCTAATCGCTCCAAAACCTCGCTGCTTTAACTCCTCAACCTGAAAAGCAACTGTTGCTAAACTTTCCGTATCAACAATGCCAGCACCAATAATTTTAGAATTTTCCTTAGTGATTTCCTCAAGGGCAGAGTTATAAATATCACAAACTCTTGCGAAAACTTCTAATTTTAAATGAGCGTCAGTTGATGGATAGCAAAGAAGCGCTTTTTCTATATTATGTTTATCAAGATAAGCAAAAAGCGCATCCCGATCAGTCCAAACACCTTTATAAAAAGCTGTGTAAGCTGATAGCTTTTCAGGGATAAAATGAATATGAGAATCACACAAGATACTCAAATATGTTTTTCTCCTTTAACTGCACCTTCTTCCCACTTAGCTACGCCCTGCATAACATCCTGAAAGCATAGCTTAGCTAAAGGGTCAAAATCAGAAGTCATAATTCTCTGAATTCTTCCTGGTTTTGAGAAAAACTCTCGCATCGACCAGGCCCCAAGCCTTCCTAAATCTTCAATTGTCAAATGGTCAGTCGGTATTACCGGATGTAAAAAATCCCATTTACGAAAATCAATCTTTCGTGGATCAAACCACCCTTTCTTTAAGCCAATTCTCCACATTGGTGAATTCGGAGCCGGTGTTACATAACCAACCCAAAGAATATCCGGATCAACAGTGTCAGTAAACTCATGTCTTTGTTTAACGATCTGTTCAGTGTCATGATCAAAGCCAATCATAATGTCCGCAACCACAGCTACATCCTGAGCTCGCAAGATATCGATTGTTTTTTTAATATGTTCAATGGTTACCCCTTTAGCAATTTTCTTTAACTCTTCCGGAGTAGTTACCTCTATTCCAAAAACTCCCATAAACAGACCAGTTTCTTTCATTAACGGTAAGATCTTTTCACAATTTACCCAGTCAATAGCTCTCCCTAAAGAAACCCACTTTATCGGATTTCCTTTTTCCTTCTTTAAATTACAGAACTTCTCCACTCGATCAGCATCAACATTAAAGTTATCATCCTGAATTACCACGACTTTAGTCCCAAACTTATGATGCAATAACTCTAGTTCCTCAATTACCCGCTCAGGCGATTTAGCTCTCCAGGTTAAAAAATCATTAGGTGAGCGAGGATCGTACTGGTTCCACTCATAACAAAAGGTACAGGCTGAAGGACAACCTCGAGAGGTTATCATTTCAACAAATGGTTTCCAATGAGTATGACCAACGTATTTATCCATCGGAAACAAATCATAGGCTGGCAAAGGTAAACTGTCTAAATCAGTCATTAACGGTCGGTGTGGCCCCATCTGAGGCTTGCCATCGATCCTTGACGCTGTTCCAGCTACATCTTTAGTTGAAGTACCAGCTTCAATTGTTTGAACCAAATCAAGAAAACCTTCTTCCTCAGCCATAACTACATGATCAATAGCCGGATTGTCTTCTAAGGTTTCAATCGGAGTTGCTGAATACCAAAGACCACCAACAACAACTTTAACATTCGGTAAAACCTGTTTTATCTTAGCGGCGGCTTGATTAAAATGCCAAACAACTCCAAAGCCAACCGCACAATGAATCATATCACCGAGTAAAACTAAGTCAGGATTAATATCTTTTACCTTTTCTCCCAACTGATCTAAAGCGATACCTAAAACTGTACAATCAAGCACCTGTAAATCATTATAGCCATGTTCGCGGATATAGGCTGCCCATTGAGCATATAGTTGATTAGGAGCAAAATGCTCTCCATGAGTTGCCCAAGCGCCTACTTTTGGTGATACAAATAAAATTTTCATCTCTTTAATCCTCCTTATTTATCTTCTGGGTGATCTTGTTTAAAAGGAATTACTGGCTTTGTCCAAGGAGTTTGCTGGTTAATAACTGCTATCTCCAAAGGACAGACATTTTTATCCTGTTTCAAAGCAAAAATAACAGTATTAGCTACTGCTTCTGGCTCCATTAATCTATCTTCAGCTATATCCTTTAACTTCCCAGTTAAAGGGGTTCTGGTAACTCCCGGGAAAATTGAAGTAACTTTAATTCCGAAATCACGCATCTCCCAAAAAAGCCCTTTAGCGAAAGCTCTGAGAGCTACTTTAAGCGAAGTGTAAACAATAAAATTACGCGGTGGGGGATCAACCATAACCGAACCGCTAGTTATATTAACAATATTTCCTCCACCTTGATCTTTCATCGGACCAACGACTAACCGAGCAAGCATAACGTAACTAAAATAATTAGTATACATTATCTTTTCGATATCTTCAATTGGCTGATTCCAAAAAGGATGCTGGCTGGACACACCGGCTCCGTTAACTAGACAATCAACTCGGTTAAACTTAGATAAAGTCTCATTGACTAAATTCTCTAAATCAGCTTGTTTAGTAACGTCACACCTTAAGCATAAAACTTTATCCGGATTCGGCAAAGTTTTTTTAAACTCTTCCAAAACTTCTAGCCTTCTTGCCGCTAAGACTAAAGTCAAACCTTCTTTGGCCAGACTTTCAACGATAACCTTACCAATCCCGCCGGAAGCCCCGGTAACAATACAAACTTTTCCTGTTAAATCAGACATAACGCTCCTTTCTTAATGAGACTGCCCTTTTAAGGTCTTAGTCGAATTATCCAATAATCTATTCATAAAGAATCCTAGAAAAAATAAAATTATAGTCATGATGAAAAATAAAATTTTAAAACCAATGATTGAACTTGCTAACAAGCTACCAAAAAAAGCCCCTAGGCCACCAAAGCCTAGTCTTAAAGAACTATTTAAACTAGAAGCATCTCTTAAAATTTTATCCGGCAAATGAGCCAAGTATGCCGACAACCCGGTATGTGAAAGAGCCCAGCCAGCGCCCCAAAAAACAATGGTTAAAATTATTAACTGATATTGCCAACTGAACAATAAAATAGCAGTAAATACACTCATCGATATATATCCTATACGAGTAATTTTAATATTCCCAAAAGTAGAGCTCAAAAACCCACCTAAAAACCTAATAACTATCGCGCAAACTGTTGAAATAGTAAAAATCGAACTTATCGCAACTTGCCTTAAAGCAAAACGTTCACTCAAATAGACTCCCAAATTTTGTTGTAGACCATGGAATAAAAAACTGCCCAGGCCAACTGCTAAGAAAAGACGCAAAGCTTGCTTGTCTTTAAAAGTCTCAAAATAGCTTATCTTGAACTTTTCCCCTCTAAAATCAAAATCCTCTAAATAAAGTAAAATCAAAATGAAAATAAAAAAACAAAGAACTACCGGGGTTAAATAAATCGCCCGCCAAGGTAAAAAACCGCTCAAGAAAACTCCCAAGCAAGCTGAAACCGTAGAAAGAGCAAAAAATGTCCCTAAGTGCTTAGCCTTTTTGTCTGAATCTACGGCCTTCCCAATCGTAATAAAAGCTAGAGGTACGAAACCTGAACCAAAACAACCCATCATAAATCGAAACAAAAATGCCTGGTTTATACTCTGGGAAACACTAAAAAGCAAAGTCGAAACACTAAAGCCTATGATTGATATAAGCAAAAGATTTTTTACAGTAACGCTTCTCGATAGAGGCCCCCAGAAAAAAGCAAAGATGCCATAAGGAAGCATATAAATCCAGGTAAGCCGGACAGCTATGTTTTTAGCAACCCCAAAATATTCAGCAATCGTTGGAACCAAAGCTGCTGTAGCTGATAAGCTAAAAGCAATAGCAATAAAAATCAAACAAAAAATTAAAAAACTTCCTTTAGGCATTATTCCTTCTCAATTATCTCCTTAAATATCTTCATATTTGAAAGAGAATGATCATTGATCATTTTTTCAGCTTGCTCATCATTAAATTTTGCGCCAGCAGCCATTTTAAAATCTTGGATCCAAGTCATCTCAGTCCCACCTTCAACCTCACGATACAACCAAATAATCTTCATAAATTCAAACGGGGCCATTGGCTCAACCCGAGATGCATAAGCAAATTTATCTTCTTTAAATAAAAGTCGGTAAGACTCCCAACTGCGGCCATTTTCATGGGTAAGCTTAAAAACTATCTTGTTTCCGGAAGTTTCTAAAACATCGCTTTCAACATATTCCTTAAAAAACTCTTTCCAACGTGAAATATCATTGCTCATATCAAAAACCTTATCGTAAGTTGCCTTAATCACTACTGAATTTCTAGTGTGTGCCATTTTTTCTACCTCCTTTCAATGAGACTTAGTCTTTTTCTTCGCCTTCGGTTTGAAAAAGACTGTAGTCGAATTGATCCCGCCGAGCCTCGGGTAAATTTACGAAGGAAATTTACCCGATATCCGGGCGAGGCGGGATTACCTATATTAATTATCAACCATAGCTACCACTCTCGCCCAGGCAGCTCCGGTTTTTCTTATTCTAACTGGAAAACAAATTACTTTGAAACCAAAATCAGGTAACTTATCTAAATTGGCTAATCTTTCTATATGAATGAATTCACGTTTTCTTCCATAAAAATGGGTTGGCCAAAGCTTCTTTGGATCTTTTAACTCTTGAAACTCTTTAATCATAAACTTATAAGGCCGATCAATACCCATAGTATCAACACCGAAAATATTCACTTGCCTTTCAAGCAAATAGTCAATAACCGATACATCTATCCCGGGATAATCAGAAAAATACTCTTTTTTGCCAAACAACTTATCCGAACCAGTATGCAATAAAACAATATCTAAAGGTTTTAATGAATAGTTAATCTTTTTTAGGCCGGCGTCTATATCTTGAGCAGTAATAACCTCTTCTGGTTTCTTATGCGTTAAATCGATTTTTACTCCCTGCTGGTAACACCAGTCTAAAGGTATTTCATCGGCAGTTTTTGAAGGGCGCCCCTGGGACTTACTACCATAATGATAAGAATAATCGAGATGTGTCCCACTGTGGACCGATGAATAAACCATCTCTAAAGATAAAAACTCTTCATCGGGCAAGTCTTCTTTTTTAATCATTCGCTCACCCTGTTCATAGCGAGCTTTACTTTCCGAATCACGCGACATCAAAACCTTATTTAACTTCTCAACCCCTTCACTGTGAGAAGTGCGCTCAATTCTTAAAGGATGTACTTCAAAGGCTTGGTCATCTATCGGCAGGCTCAAATCAACTATTTTCATATGTCTGTTATTTGCTTACTGCTTTTTTTTAGAAATTGTTTCGGTTATCTCTAAGGGAGTGGAAAACTTTGTAACCTCATCGGCCTCAAGATTAACTTGAAAGTTTTTCTTTAAGGCCACTACCAATTCCACTACTTCGGTTGAATCTACACCGATCGAATCATACATTTTCTGATCTTCTTTTAATTCCTCTTTACCAATATCTAATGTTTTACAAATAAGCTCAATTACCTCTTCTTTTAGCGCCATATTTACCTCCTCAATTTATTCTTTCTCAATTGCTAAAACAACATTTATTCCGCCACGACCTCTGGCCAAGATAAGAGCTTTCTTAACCTCAGCTTCCCTAGATTTATTCGGAGTATAATCTAAATCGCAGCAAGGATCTTTCATTTCATAGTTAATGGTCGGTAGGATGGTTGAACTTTTCATCGAAAAAAGTGTCGAAATTAAATCTAAAGCTGTTTGAGCGCCCAATAAATTGCCATACATACTTTTAGGAGCACTTAAAGCAATATCTTTTATCCTTGTGCCGAATACATTCTTTAAGCTTCTGGTTTCAAGATAATCACCAAGTTCAGAAGCCTCAGCGTCTAAGCAAATATAATCAACCGCATCTTTTTTCCAACCAGCATCTTTGAGACATTCTTCTATCGCATACTCAAAATTACTTGAGTCGGGCCGGTAGCGTGAATAATGGTATCCATCAGAAGAAAACCCGATACCTTTTATAAACCCATACACCGGTACCCCTCTTTTTTTGGCTTGTGATTCCCTCTCTAGAAGCACAGTGCCTGATCCTTCGGCAATTACAAAACCGTCTCGATATAAATCGTAAGGTCGGTAGGCTTTTTTAAAGTTAAGGTTATTCTTTGATAAACCACCCCGAGAATTAGCACATAAAAGTGCGTAGGGGCTAATCGGGGCTTCCATACCCCCAGCTACAACATAATCGTTTTTACCTTGGGCTACGGTTTTTGCCCCATACCACAAAGCTAAGGCTGATGAAGCCTTGTCAGCGACTATGGTCTTACTATACCCTTTAAATCCGTAATAAATAGTAACTTGTCCTTGAGGGGCTGCCGGAAACCAGGCACTAGCCATATAAGGCGAAATACCTTCTCTTCCTTCAATATACATATCACGTAATTCGGTTTCAGCAAAAAGCCAGCCACCTAAAGCATTACCCATAAAAACGCCAACTTTATTTTTATCAATATTATCTAAATCAATTTTTGAATCTTTAAGTGCCTGCTCACAAGAAACAAGAGCCATATGAGAAAAAACATCGATCTTTTTTACTAAGCGACCGGAAAGATGAGTATAGTGATCAAGCTCATGAACTTGACCGGCAATTCGTGAAGGATAACCGGAAGAATCAAAACGGTTTACTTCATCGATAAACGATCCGCCTCGCTTAAGGTTAGCCCAAAAAGTTTCTTTCTTCAATCCACAAGGTGAAACTACACCAATACCAGTTATTGCTATTCTTTCCATTATTTAAGCCTCCCACCGTTTGAATACAATTGATGAATGTATTCCTGAAAATCCACTGCTTGTTTTTAATATGTAATTAGGCATAAGTTTTCGTTTTTTATTAGGAATATAGTCTAGATCGCACTTTGGATCTTGTTCTTCCTGATTAATGGTTGGCGGGAGATAACCACCTTTAAAAATCATACAGCAAAGTACAGCTTCAGCAGCATTAGCTGCAGCTAAAGGATGACCAATCATTGACTTTATCGAACTAATCGGAATTTTATAAGCTAAGTCACCAAAAACTTGCTTATAGGCATCCGTCTCAAAAGTATCGTTCTGCCTGGTGCTTGAACCGTGGGCATTAATATAACCTATCTCTTCCTTCTTAATCCCTGCCTCTTTAATTGCCTCCTCCATACAGCGAGCCATTGGCTCACCGCTAGCCGGTAGATCAGTCATATGATAAGCATTGCAACTTGTGCCATAACCTAAAACTTCCGCATAAATTGGAGCCCCGCGCTTTTTAGCATGCTCAAGCTCCTCCATAATTACAATTCCCGCTGCCTCAGAAATTACAAAGCCATTTCGCTTATTATCAAAAGGACGCGAGGCCTTATGTGGCTCATCATTATTTTTAGCTAAAACATTTACCACGTCAAAAGCACCAAAGGTAATCGGAGTAACCGGAGCCTCACTTGCCCCGGCAATAATAAATTCCTGCCTGCCCTCACGAATAAGCTCATAGGCAAAGCCTATCGAATCGCTTCCTGCGGTACAACCAGTTGAAACCGTACAGTTCATACCTTGAGTTCCATAAACTGCTCCCACCTCAGCGCTGGGACTATTAAACATAGCTGCATCATAAAGATAAGGTCGACCTTTTCTTGGATCAATTGGTTTTTTACCCCACTCGGTAACTAATAAAAACTCCTCTTCCATGAAGCGGGTTCCGCAAATTGCATTAGCTAAAACTACACCACAGCGACGGCGGTCAACGCTTTCAAAGTCAATTTTTGAATCGCTAACTGCCTGTTTAGCCGCGGCAACTGCAAATTGAACATACCTATCCATACGCTTATGCTCAGCGATTCCATAGTTCAAAGGATCGAACCCTAAAACCTGAGAAGCAATCTTTGAAACAAAAATACTAACATCAAAATTTTCAACTAGCTCAACGGAAGACCTACCTTCAATAAGGTTATTATAAAACTCATGTTTATCTTCGCCAGCTCCCGAAATTATCCCAACTCCAGTAATAACTACTCTTCTCATTATTTAATACTCCTTAATCTTTTCGGGTAATCTTAAAAATAATATTTCCACCATCAGGACAAGTTACTGTATCAATAGAATTATGATCCTTCATGAAGAAAAATTTAGCTCCAAAATTAAGAGCAAAAAGAGCCGGAAAGGCGACATGCCAGGCTGCCCCACAAAATCCATCAATACACTTTAAACCTTTTACCTGCCACTTATCACCCAGCTTATATTTATAAGAACATTTACCTTTAGCTTTAACAACTTCAATCTCCATGTTTTTAGGATTAGGTCCTTTGTGGTTAGGGTCTTTAGGAATAAATTTAACTTTGTCATTCTTGTCTAATAGCTCAACTAAAAATTCGGCCTTTCCACCATCAGGGCAAGTAACTTTTAGAGATTTCTGATTATCCATAAAGCCAAACCGGGCGCCAAAACTTAGAGCATAAGCAACCGGAAAAAGTGCATGGGCTAAACCTAAACAAAAATGTTTAGGCGGATGGGTAAAATCTCCCAAAATAAACTCATCGTTAACTTCGTAACCATGATAACACTCTCCATAAACTCCAATACAAGTTAACTTCAACCTAGGAAAAGGAGTATTGATATCGGCACAGTTAGCCTTGCAATATTCATCTTTACAATTTTTCATATGATTTTAGCTCCTTAATAAATCTATCCTTTTTTAAGAATTAATCGAATTTATTTCTCTCAACAACTCTTCTTTAGATAAAAATCTACCAGTCTCCTCTAAATTATGCACTAGCTCAACTATTTTTTGATTAAGCTTAGCCGGCTCACAGTTAGCTATAGCCTGATGTATGATTTCTCCGTTAATATAGTCAATTTCTGATTTTTTCCCACGCTTTATGGATTGTAAAATTGAACCATATAAAGGTTCTTTGCTTAAATTAGTCATAATTTTTGAGAATAGACCAGCTGCTTCATCTAAAGGCATCTTAACTAAGCCTTCAATTCTCTCCTTGGGATAAGTTAAAAGACTGGCTAATTCTATATTAGCCTTGGTTATAATTTCATAGGCTTCTTTGTTCAGCTTAATTGCCAAGCGGGCTAAGTCTATATCAACAAATGCCTCCTGCATCGAAACTCCCAGAATAGCCGGAATGCAATTATTTAAATTTACAAATAACTTAAGATACTTAGCACCTTTTATATTATCTGAACTAACTACGTTGAAGGCTGGTTTAAGTAGATTAACGACTTCTTCGTATTTTTCTACTTTAGTATTATATATATTTCCTAATACGAGTTCACCTTCAAAATTATGGATAACCTTATCCGGTGAGTAAAAAGTTGCCCCAAACATAACAATCCCGCTCAGTATTTTATTTTCGGGGATAAAACTATTAACAATATGATCGGCCTGTATTCCATTTTGAGTAGTTAGAGCTAAAGAATTTTTCAAAAATTCAAAATTGTCGTTGATAATTGCTTCAAGATCATTAACCTTGGTTGCAAAAATGGCTAAGTCTACCCTTTCAGTTAACTTTGTATCAACCTTAACTTCTTGCTTATGACTACCGCGGACACCCTCTAAGCTCAGGCCTTCTTTTAGTAATAAACCTTTCTGATGATCACGAACAACGCCGACTACATCATGGCCATCTTTAGCAAGATAACCTAAAAATAATCCGCCAATTGCTCCGCAACCTAATACTGCTATTTTCATAAATTTATTCTACTCTTTTATATATTTCGAATATTCAATGCCCTGCTGGCTAAAAAGTCTTTTCATCATATCTTTAAAGGCCGGGGGCACTTCTTTAAAAAAAGCGATAACCACATCTTGGTCTTCTACGGCCTCAGAGTTTCTTTTGGTAGCTAGTTCTTCAGCGCTTTCTTTAACTAGTTGCTCAGCTATTGAGCGATGAAATTGGGGAAGATTTTCAATTACCTTATCAAAATGTTCTTTTGCTTTATCGGACCACTTAATATCCATATAATCCTCCTACAGTTTATCAATTGCCTCAAAGGCTAAATCAGTCATCTTCATTTCAGCCCCGAAAAAACGATAATCACTAAATCCCATCTGGCCGGTTATGAGATTGTCCGACACTACACAAATTGCCGCAGCCCGTTTATTATTAAGGTTAGCAACCGTTACAAAGGGTGAAGTTACCATGTCTACGGCAATCGCTCCTTTCTCAATATAGGGGTTAACAATTTCTTTGGTCTCACGAAAGATAGCGTCGGTAGTCCAAATCCCTCCTCGGTGAACAGATCCGGCCCCGGAAAAAGAATTCTCTAAAATGTCGGTTACCTCATTGTCTACCTTAGGTTTATAATCGTCATCAACATAATAACGAGTTGTTCCATCTCCACGCAAAACATCGGTCACTAAAACATAATCCCCGATATTAATGTCCTGACGTAGAGCCCCACAAGAACCCAATCTAATAAATGTCTTAACCCCTCCGGCACAAAGTATCTCAGTAGCTAGGGCTGAGTCAGGAGCGTAAAATCCTCCATTACCGACAGTAATTTTTCTCCCCTTATAAAGCCCGGTCCAAAAGGTATAAGCTAAAAAAGTAAAGTTCTTGACTGGATTTTCTAATTTCTTTAGACACATTTGAGCCCGATGTTGTTGACCGCTTACTAAAACAATATCACCAAAATCACCCGGCTTAAACTGCAAAGAAGCTAAAAGCCCCTTAGGATCCATATGAACATCTCTCTGCATCATAGCTATACTCCTCGATTAATTAGTTTTGTTTTATCTATCTTTCCGGTTCTATTTTTAGGTAACTCTTTTACAAATTCAAAATAATGCGGCATTTTAAAATGAGCTAAGCTCTGTTTTAAAAAATCTTTTAACTCTGAATCATCTAAATTTTCCCCGTCTTTAGCAACAATGAAAGCTTTTGGAACTTCTCCACGTAGTTTATCACCCACACCAATAACAGCCGCCTCTTTTACTTTGGGACATTGGCTTATTTTTTCTTCGACTTCAGCCGGAAAAACAATCTCACCAGCTACCTTAATCATATCTTTTTTTCGCCCAACAATATAATAAAGGCCTTGGCTGTCAAACGATGCAATATCTCCAGTTCTAAACCAGCCATCTTCGGTTAGGGCTTCTTTAGTTAAATCTGGCTCTCTAAAATACCCCTTAGTCACAGCTTTACCTTTAACCATTAGTTCCCCTTTCTTATCAAGCCCGAGAGACTTACCTTCAGGATCAACAATCTTTACTTCTAAGTCAGAGGTAAAATTACCAATGCTTCTTATCTTATCATCGCCGGGCGGTGAAATAGTATTGGGAGCGGCGGTTTCGGTCATCCCCCAACCATTGGCTAATTGAGCATTAGGATAAGCCCTATGAAAACGCTTGAGTAGGGCTGGTGAAGATGGCGCACCGAAAACAACTGCATAACGCAGAGAAGAAAAATCAAAACCCTGGTATTCTTTCAAAGATAAAATAGCCATAAACATTGCCGGAACAATACAAAAAATAGTTACCTTATGTTCTTGAATATTCTTTAAAAACTCAAAAGGATGAAAGCGTGGCATCAAAACTAACTTACAAGAAAAATAAAGCATCAATAATATGTAATCTAAGCCACCGACATGAGAAAAAGGAACTCCGCCGCATAAAAATACATCACCGGAAGAAACGCTTAAAAACTGATCAATAACCTTTGGTGGGTTACCGAGTTGTGAATAGTTAAGCATTACCCCTTTGGGATGACCAGTTGAACCAGAAGTATAAAATATTGCTGCTAGGTCGCTTTCAGAAATATCTAAAGATATCTCATCGGTCTTCTCAAAGCTTAATTCAGTAACTATTTCACCTAAGTCAGGACAACTGCTTTTAATTTTATCTAAATCAACTCCCTTTCTAGGCTGGATAATTAATAGTTTAGCCTGACTATGATTAAGAAAGTTTATAACTTCCTCTTCAGTAAGCATATAGTCTAAAGGCACAACGCAGGCTCCAAGACAAAATACTCCTAAAAAACTATAGATAGTTTCCGGAATATTAGGAAGGAAAAGGGCCACCTTATCATCTTTGCCAATACCCTTAATTTGCAAATAATTACTAACCCCCAAAGCCATAGCTTTAACCTCTGAGAAAGAAATACTCCTTCCTTCAAAGATAATAGCTGATTTATCCGAACAATTTTGGGCGTGCTTTTTAAGTAAATCCTGAATATGCATTGAAATACCTAGTAAAATTAAATTAGTAAAATTTTACTATATTTCCTATTTCAGTCAAGCTTTTTTTACCTTTCTATATATCTGATCTCGAAACGGTAAATTAAAGGTTATTTGCGTTTTAGTAGACTCAAAACCTCAAGATGCGGGGTATGGGGAAAAAAGTCAAAAGGCTCAATAAAATCAATGCTATATTGATCGCTGAGGCCTTTTAAATCAATGAAAAGAGCGGTTGGGTTACAAGAAGAATAAATAATTTCCTTAGGCTCTAGGCGCAAAATGGCCCGAATGATCTTTTTAGAAAGACCAGAACGAGGTGGGTTTACGACTAGAAGGTCTACATCCCTATAAAAAATACCTTGAGTATTCAAAAACTTACGAACATCGGAAGTAAAAAAAGAAATATTATCAATATGGTTTAATTTAGCATTTTGCCAAGCCAAATCGACTATCTCCTTAACTACCTCAACCCCCCAAACAAACTTTGCTTGATTGGCAAGATGAATACCGATAGATCCTAAACCGCAAAAAAGATCTAATACTCTCTTGTCTTTAGAAAGACCCCCATAACTAACAAGCTTCTTATAAAAGTCAGCAATCATTCGAGGGTTTACCTGGAAAAAAGTATCAATCCCAATTTTAAATCTGAAATCTCCCAATCTTTCCTCCAAGAACTCATCGCCAAACAATAGTTCTTTTTTATCAAAAATAACCGCATCACTTAAAGAATCATTAATAATCCAATAAATAGACTTTATTTTTGACTTTAATTTTAATTTATTTAGTTCATCAATAAAGCTTTGTGAATTTAATTCTTCGCTACTGGAAGTAACCAAACCGACCATTAGCTGATTGGTAAATTTAGTTTCCCGAACTATCAAATTTCTTAAAAAACCTTTATGAGAATATTTATCATAAACAGAATGCTTATTATCTTTTAAAAAATATTTAATCGCCTCTAGAATTAGTCTTAAATCGGATGAGAAAATTAAACACTCCTCCAAATCAACAACTCTTCTCTTTTTATCCTTGCTATACAAGCCGCAAACGACACCTCTCTCGTAACCAAAGCTAAACTCCATTTTGTTACGATAATACCACTGCTCTGAAGAATTGATTGGCTTTAACTGAGTAGATAGCTCTGAAAGTTCAAGTAAGCCTTTAACTCTAGCTTCTTTAGTTTCAAGCTGTTGTTGGTAAGGAATATCTTGAAAGCGACAACCGCCACATTCAGAAAAATGTTTACAAATTTTCATTTTATTATTAGACTTTTGAGTTTTTTTCTTTTAGTCAGTCGAGGATAAGAAACAGGAGCGCCTAAAGCTATAACCGCTTCTAGCTCAAGGTTAGGCCTTAACTTAAGATATTTATGAACCTTTTTCTTTTGATTAAGAATCTCACCTAGCCAGCAGGCGCCTAACTTTTTAGAATGAATACAAAGTAATATGTTTTGAATACAAGAACCAATGGCCATTAGATCTTTCTCATAATTATAAGAGGTCTTCTTATCTAAAAATACTAAAATAAGTTTATCGGCTGATTTGATAATATGACCATAATGAGTAAAAACAGCCAAAGCATCCTTTTTCTCCTTATCTAGAACCATAAACCGCCAGGGCTGGTTATTGAGTCCCGAAGGCGCCCAGCGACCAGCCTCTAAAATTTTGTTAACCGTCTGCCTAGAAACAGCCCTCTTTTTAAACTTTCGCACTGACCTTCTATCTTTTATTAACCTTAACGCTCTCATAGCTAGCTACTCCATTATTCTTATCGCTAAACCCTCTTTTATCATAAAGATTATCGAGCGGGCTTTCAGGGATATTTACCATATCCCTTAATATATGCGTATAAATCATTGTAGTTTCTACATGCTTATGCCCTAACAGTTCCTGGACTTCTCGAATATTAACCCCATTCATTAAAAGATGTGTTGCGAAGCTATGCCTGAGAGTATGCACGCTGGCGCGTTTTATAATTCCGGCTTTCTTTACCGCAATAGCTACAATCTTTTGAACTGTATTGGGACTTATATGATGTCTTCGGATTTTACCACTCCTAGGATCAATTGAAAGTCGAGAAGATGGAAAAGCATACTGCCACCCCCACTCCTTAGCAGCTTTAGAATATTTGTGCTCTAAAGCATTCGGTAGATATACCTCTCCATAACCGGCAGCTTTATCTTCTTCGAAAATATTCTTAACTTGCTCTAAATGTTTTCTGAGAGAACTACCTAACGCCTGTGGCAGCATAGTGCTACGGTCTTTATCCCCTTTTGCTCCGCGTAAAAATAAAATATTGCTCTCAAAATCAATATCCTGCACTCGCAAGCGCACGAGCTCCATAAGCCGCAACCCTGAACCATAAAGCAATTGCACAATTAATAAATCTTTATTCCTTAGTTGTTCAAATAACCCTTGTATTTCCTTAACTGACAAAACTGTTGGTAATTTAGGGCCCCGCTTTGCGCGAACGGTTTCAGCTAAATTATTTACTTCTATTTTTAGAACATCTCGAAATAAAAATAAAAGTGCATTAAAGGCTTGGTTCTGGGTCGAAGATGAAACTCGACCCTCTATAGCTAGATATGTCAAATAATCTTTAACATCTTCTGGGGTTAGCTTCTGAGGATATATCTGCTTTCGCTTTCCTTTATTTAAATAATCAAAAAATCTCTTTGCCCATGTAACGTATGTCCTTTCTGTGCTATAAGAAAAATGCTTCACTCGAATGGCATTCGTCATTTTCTTTAACAAATCATCAAAATTAACATCTTCATCTTTAAATCTAGATACTTCGACAGATTTAATCTTATAAATTTGAGGTGGAGCAAAATTGTCTACATATATACTTATCGCTTCTTTGGCCTGCTGAAATTGCCACTCTTCAATTTTTATAATCTTTAGCTTTTCAAAAAACTTTTCTTTCTGTTCCTCAAGTGATGATTTTGGACGAATACAACAGAATTTAAGAAATCTATCTACCCAATAGGCATAAAAAGGGGCTGTTTTTTCTGTAGCTAATTTCTTTGAAATTAAAAATCTTTGAAATTGAGATAACACACCTATTTTCATGACTTTTCTTTCTTTGCCATAAATCCAATGATATACATAATATACATTTCCTGATATTATAGATAAATTACATAATTAAAGCAACATTTTTCTTCCAAAATCATTAAAAACATGCTAAAATTTTACTATATATATCAATAAAATATAAAAACATATATTATGCATATTAATTGTTAGATGTAAAATAAAATGATAAAAGGAGAAAAATGAAGCAAATTTTGCGCTATTTTTTGGTTTTCTTTTCCCTAATTATATTTTTAAATTTATCTCCTTTTGCTTTTGGACAACAGGACCAATCCTCCGGTGATTTTATTGATGGGAATTTTGAAGAAATAGGTCGTCTCAAGAAAGATTCTCAGAAACTTGATACCAGTAAAACCGGCGATCTGTTTATGGATACATGGATGGGGATATTAACTAGCCCAAAAGAATTTTTTTCTTGGAATACAAAAGGCGATGTCAAACTGGTCTATGATGGGAGTAACACACTGGTTGAATTGACACAGAGTAAAGAAGGGCCTGCGTCTATAAGCCAATTCTTTGGTTTTAAAAATAAAGATGCGTCAATTGAGTTTGATGTTAAAATTATAAAGAAAACTACCTCAGATGAATTAGAAGTGACAGTAGCAGATGTGGGTGGGCCTGCCTGGGGTAAACCCCCTGCAATAGAGATTCCGCTGGAGACATTTCGGCTCTCAACCATTTATCCGACTAAACATATCTCCATTGACCTTTCAAATAGTAAATATTTTTTAGATAAACAAGCTAAAGATGAAGCTAATGATATGGACTTAGTTGATGCATCTATTTTTGGTACGATAACTTTTCGCTTGAAGGGAAATGCTGAAGAACCAACAACAATACGATTGGATAACCTTAAGGTTACTTATTATAAAAAAGAAGGCGAAGTGAAACGTTATTATAAAGATAATCAGCCGAAGATAGATAAATTCTATAAAGATGGTAAGCAGGAAGGTCTGGAGAAGCGTTATTATCGCAATGGACAGTTACAGTCGGAGCACCCATATAGGAATGGTAAACTAGACGGGATACAAAAGTATTATGCTATAGATGGAAAAGTCTGGGAAGAAACGCCTTACAGAGACGGCAAGCGAGAGGGAACACAAAGACGTTACAGAAATGGGGTGCTGACGGAAGAAAGATTATATAAAAATGATAAGATGGTAGAAATTAAAATTTATTATAAAACTGGTGAAATAAAATCAGAAGCAACGATTAGGAATGATAAGACAGAAGGGTCATCTAAAGAGTATTATAAAAATGGACAAGTAATGGAAGAACGTATCTATAGCGATAGCCAGAGAGTAGGCGTAACAAAGCATTACTATGCTAACGGACAGCTAAAAGCAGAGATACCTTACAAGAAGGATAGAAAAGATGGCATTGCGAGGATTTATAATGAAGAAGGCAACTTAGTAAAAGAAGAAGTTTGGGAAAAAGATAAACTCATAAGTACTAGAGAGAAATAAATATTAAATTACCCATCTAACAAATCAATCCAGCCGACCCTCCCCGCGCGCTGGCGCGCTTGGTCGGGCGGCTGATTTTTGTGTTATCTTAAAAAATGAATCAAATACAAATGATAATAAACATAGGAATAGGTGTAATATCTGGCTTAATAACCTTCATTGTATGTGAATACATTCTTAAACCATATCTAAACCAAAAAATAAATCCTAAAAAAGTTACTAATTTTTTTAGAAGTGGACCATTTTTGTTTGTCTTGGCTGTCCTGATTGCTTTTATCTTAAGTGCCTCCAACCAACAACTGAGAATGACATTATTTGGCCATGGCTTAGGCTCTTCTACTGTCGTTAGGGAATTAGAAAATTTATATATGTCAATTCCCGAAATGAAGGATGAAATAATTAAATCATCTGAGGGAAAGTTAAAGGAAAAAGATTTAATTAACTTGTGTCTGCAAGAAAAATTATATTATTTGAAATTAAAGCAAACCGGGAAATATTCCTACAAACAAAATAACGCAAAGGAAGCTATTAATTTTTCAGGCAATCATAAAGTATTGTATCCGAATAGTCAGATTTACTCTGAAACAACATATACAAATGGCGAACGTTTAGATGCAAATTTTAAAGCTTATTATTACAATGGGGTCATTAGAGCAGAAATTATAACCGACAAATCTCAAATGAACGACACCACGAAAATTGTAAAATATTATTACAACAACGGCAAAATATGGTGCGAATATAGATATCACGACAACAAACACATGACTGGTATTATTTATGACAAGGAAGGTAATATACTAGGTAAAGGAAAAGGTCTTTTTCTAGCAATTCTTATACCTGGTTATTTTGAAAAAATCGAAAGACAAGTTTACGACGTGCGCTACAATCCAAATACATTTTATGATTATGGATTATGAGAAAATTAATAAAAGATAACAAAGCAATCCAGCGGACCAATTCCGCCGCTTCGCGGCTCCATTGGCCGCTGATTTCTATGTTAGACATAAAAAAATAGAAAATAAGGAGAAAAATGAAAATAAAAGCAAAGGAGCCGTGGTTGGCAGTTTTCTTGAATCGCTTGTTGCCCGGATTAGGGTATCTTTACACGAAGAATTTAGTTAGAGCAATTATTGTATTTTTAGTCACCATATCATTAACGTTTATTGCAGTTTCGACATTGATCGCTTTTGCCAAAAACGATACGACTGTTACATCCAAAGTATTATGGGGAGTCATTATTTTTGTTGCAGTCAATTTTATATTTAATTTCGCTATCTTGATAGATGGGTATTTGTGTGCAAGGAAACATAATCTTTCTAATGACGTAAAGCCTTCGCGCATGGGGCTTCGTATTTTTGCTATCATTGGAACTATAGTTTTATTGTTAACTGGAGGTATCTCTATTTTTCCGGTTATCTACATAAGAACTCATTTGATACAGTTTTTTAAAATGCCTACCACATCAATGGCTCCAGCGCTAAAACTTAATGATAAAATCATGGTAGATAAAAAAGCATACAATAGCAATAAGCCACAAAGAATGGAGATAGTTGTATTTCTTCCTCCTCACGATAATAGAAAGTATTACCTGAAGAGAATTATTGGTTTACCAGGAGAAGAAGTGGAAATCAAGGACGGCAAGGTTTATATAAACAACGAGGTCATAACTAATCTATTCGTGACAAATAACTATTATTATAATCAGGGTGATTACGCCAAAAAAGGTAAAAAGATAATCGTGCCCCCAAATAATTATTATGTTTTAGGCGACAATAGCGTTTCAAGTTTGGACAGTAGATTCTTTGGATTTGTTCCCGAAAAAAATATAACAGGAAAAGTAGTTAAAATATATTGGCCTCCTGAAAGATCAGGAAGAGTTAAATAATAAAAATGTCTAACAAGTCGATCCAGCGGACTTAAAAGCGCCGCCAATTAAAGCGCAAAGCGCTTTTAAGCCGCTGATCTTGATGTTATGAGAAAAATAAAATGAAAAAAATAAATAAAATTTTCTTTGTTTTAATTTGCGTTCTTTGTTCTGCGCAATTAGCACTTTATGCAGAATATAATTCAACCCTCTTAAAACATCATATACAATTTTCTCCACCTACCGGTTGGAATCAAATTTCACTTGGCCCTTTTGCCGCAGATATAGAAGGAATTGCATTCCGCAGCCCTGATGAGAAAGCGGTAATTACCGTATCCTTGCCCAAAAAAACTAATTTTATTTCGTTTCATGGTGCTCTTATATTATTTCGTTTAAGCAAAAGGCCAAAGGAAGAAAAAATAACATTTTGTGATGAGTCATGCTATATTTTTGATTTTGAACAAATCAATAAAAATAATATAAAAGTACTGACAAAAACCTATAAATTTTTAAAGAAAAACAAACTATATACAATCAGCTATTATTCATCTCCCAATGAATATCGACAGTATTTACCCGAATTTAAGAAGGCGTTAGCAACGTTTAAAATTATTGAATAAATGTCTCATAACAAAGCAATCGAGCGGACAATCCTCGCCGCTAAATAGAATTCGGGAAAGCTCGGCTTGCCACTCATTTTTATGTTAGACGAAAATAAAAAAATGATTAAAAAGATAATAGTAATTATTTGTTTTAGTTGCATAATCTGTTTAAATTTAGCATATTCTAAATATGTTGACCCAGACGCGATTGTTAGGATAACACGCAAAATTACTCAAAGAATTTACAAAGATATAATTTCAATTAAAGACGAGTATGAAGAATTGAAGGGTTTTGATGAAAACTTTTATGGTAAAGGGACGAGATTCCAATATCGCATAGTTAGTCCCACAATCGAATATATTTATTGTCCTGGTACATACAATCAATCTTATGAACGAGTTATGGAATTGTATTGCAACCCTCAACCCCCTGCTATTCATCTAAGGTTAGTATTCCTTAGCGCTCCTTGTGGCACAAACAAGTGCGACATAGTTAGCATTTGTCCGGATGGAATCGAAGCCCAAATTTATATCGAAGAAATTGATCGTTATCTAATATTCAGTCAGCGTAGTGGAAATGCTGAGCTTGATACAAAACTTATGGAAATTTTCCGCAAACACACAAAAAAATACAAAACAAAAGAAATACCTTGGGAATAGGCTCATCTAACAAGGCAATCCAGCGGACCTTACCTCGGCCCTAACGGGCTTCGGCAAGGCCGCTGATTTTTGTGTTAGATGTAAAATGAGATCACTAGATGAAAAAAATATTTCTATTAACATGCTATTATAGGAGGGGTATATGAAAAAAATTTTATTGTGGATGGGTTTTATAATAAACCTTTTAGCATTCTTAGGTATTGCCTGCTATGGGTCATGGTCTGTTTGGGCTGGAATACTAAGCATTTCTAAATCAGAATATGCAAATATGTATATCGTTTTCGGAATAGTTCCTGTTTTAATAAGCATTCCTTTTAATATCTTTATGAATCTTTGCTTGAACTCAATTCTGGATAAGAAGAAAAGATTCCCAACAAAATGGGTTATTTTTTCCCAATCAATCATATTTATTTTGACACCAATCGCTCTACTTACTGGGATTGCAGATTTAATTTCAGATGCATGGAGTTTTTTTACACTGCGTTAGATACCGTGCAAGTAATTAAAATTATTTAGGAAATTAAAAAACTTCTAACAACTCAATCCAGCTGACCCTTTGACTCGGCCTTTCAGGCCTCGCTCAGGGCAGCTGATTTTTATGTTATGTGAAAATAATAAAAACATTCTCGCACAAAAAAAGGAGGAGAAAATGGACAAGAAAAAAACAGATTGGACAAAACCAAGCTTGATAATGCTCGGGATTGATGTTCTGGCGCTGTTCATTATGATGATCGTTTTGGGAAATCTTGTTAATAGATTTAATGAATTATACAGTCAATTCAGCATTGAATTATCACCTATTGCACAATTTAGCTTAACCGGATATAAAATATTTTTTCTACTGCTTTTAATTGGGCTTTTGGGCAAAGAGTTTTTGAAAAATAAAAAGGCAACATTCATAATAAATATATCGGCACTAGCTGTTACCCTTTTTATATTTGTGCCTTTTATAATTTTAGGAATATTTTTTCCTTTGTTTAACTTAACAAGCATGGGGGGATAAATTTAAAAGTTTTAATAATCACATAACAAGACAATTCAGCCAACCTTCATCCGTTGCCTGTTGGGTTGGCTGGTATGCCGAACCCTTCATAATAACAAAATGCTTCGCATTTTAAGTATATGGATTCGGCATAGTTCGACTAAGTATTTTTGCTCGCAAAAATGCCAGTCTCATTAGCTGATTTTTGTGTTATAGGAAAATAAAACGGAGGAGTTAAGATGGAAAATGTAAAAAAAATATATAAAGAAGGAGTAGTAAAGGGTGTTCGTTATTTTGTTATTACATTATGGGTTAATTTTCTATGCATTCCGTTGTACATGATAAAAAATTTCTTTGAGCCAGAGCAGGGATGGAATTTTCAAGAACACACGTTATTAATTATTGGTTTCTGTATTCTAGTTGTTGTATATTTACCATTTGCTGTTTATTTGGCATCGAAAAGATCAAACCAACTGAATACTCCTATATTGAAAACAAATATTTCGATATAATATTTGTATAACAAGGCAATCCACCTGACCATACTCGCCGCTTTTAGCGGCTCGTCTGGCCGGTGATTTTTGTGTTATGTGAATATAAAATATGAATAAAATTGACCTTTTATTTATAGTCTGTCTTCTAGCCTTACGTTTTCTACCTAGAAAATCAGCAAAATATAGATACTATTGGGTGTTTCCTTTATTAGTCTTTTTTTTAGCTATCGGTATCCGAATTAATTCTAAAATCGAGAGTCGGAAACGTTCAGAAAGAATTCAAGAGCTAGAAAGCAATCTTAACGCTTTGCGCGATTATAGCTCTATTGCAAAACTTAATATTTTAGGCTTACCTGCTCGTGCAGGTTCAGGCATAAAATTATCTACTCCAATTTCAACTTCGCTAGAGAATGCAATAATTGAAAAGGATGGCAAATATTTCCCCACGTGCAGCAAGGAAGCGGAAGAAAAATTTAAGCAGACTATAAAATCTTATCCACGATTTCCATTTTCATACTATGGCTTAGCCGTCTGTCTCAGGAGTAAAGAAGATGAAGCTTGGAAGGATTACGCAAATCAAGCCATAGAAATATTTAAAAAAACTATCAGCATTAAAGATCATAATTCTGGGCACGACCAAGCAATGAAAGAATTAATCAGATATTTAGAAGAAATAAATTAAAACTAGGTAATTAAAACACATAACAAAGCAATCCACCTGACCCTCCTCGCGGCTTCCTGAGACCGCGGGCTCGTCGGGCAGGTGATTTTTGTGTTAGGAGGTAAAAATTTACGCAAAATTTTCTTTCTTTGCCAAGATTAGAATGCTATAATTGTTTTTAGGAGATAACTATGTTCTGGATTTGGATAATGATTATTATGATAGTAATGGCCGCTGGGGTTGTAACCTTAGCTCTCCTGCCGACCTCTAAAGAATTGGCTTATTTAGAAAAATTACGAAAAATAGCTGATGATTTGCTTTATAGACTAAAAAACACCTTAAGAGAAGCCTGGAAAGAAAAGAAAAAACTTCCACTACCACTTGTAATTTTGGGGGCTGTCTGGATATTGAATGGCTTATATATAAGCATAAGTACTTTAATGACCCCTTCTCAAATCACAAAACTAGAGACTCTAGCTGGTATATTCAGGATCTTAAGCATCGGTTGGATTATTATTGGGGTAACTTTATTTAACGGCTATATTTTAAGTAGAAAATTTGCCTTTATCGCCGCAGGAATAGTAATTAGCCTTGGTATTGCTGTTATTGCAGTACCACCGCTTACCCAAGAAGAATATCTTCTGCAACAATATGAAATATATCTACAAAATCAACAGTATCAACAAAATACTCTAGGAATTAATGAATATGTAACCTCGCGGCTGGTAGATCCTGGCGAAGGTAGGCCTACGAAAGCTGAGATAACCAAAGAACAAGCTATAGCTATAATCAATATGCTTATTGCCCTGATTACGATACTTTATCTAATTACTCCGAAAGCTAAAAAATATTTTGGTATCGAAAAGGAGCAATCTTTTTCATTTAAAGAGGGAATTGGTAGTTCATTTCGTCGCTACCGCTAATCCAACCAGTAGCCTAATTCTTTTAATATTCGAGGACGTTCTTGCCAATCTTTTAAAACTGTAACCCAAATATCTAAAAACACTTTCTTGCCATATATCTTTCCGATCTCAAGACGCGACTCAATTCCAACATTTTTAAGTATTTGGCCATTTTTACCGACAACTATTTTTTTCTGAGAATCCCTTTCTACATAAATATTCGCCTTTACGTATACGACCTTTTTTTTATCCTTTATTTCAGAAATCTCAACTGCCAAGGAATGCGGTAACTCCTCATCCAACTGTAAAAATAACTTTTCGCGTATTATGTCAGCAACCCTAAATTTATCAGGAAAATCAGTTAAAGTCTTAACATCGTAATAAGCTTGAGCTACCGGCAAGATTTCCACCAAAACATCTCTCAACTTGTCGATATTTTTCCCAGTCTTAGCTGAAAGCGGAATATAATATTCTAAAAAACTATCCTTCCCAGCCTTCTTAGACTTCTCTTCCCACAAAGCCATATAATCATTAAGGAACTTTACTCCTTTATCCACTTTGTTAAGCACAATTATGGTTTTTACTTTTTGAGTTGTGATAATTTTCATTAGGGTTTCCTCTTCCTGCCCGGGTTTGCGGGAAAGATCAACCACGTAAATTATTAAATCACACCCTTCAATAGATCTTTTAGCTATCGTATTAAGATGAGAGCTTAGTTTATCTTTAAACGAATGGATTCCCGGAGTATCGACAAAAATTGCCTGGGCATCTTTTAAATTCATAATTCCCCTTATTTGATGCCGAGTTGTCTGAGGAATGCTAGACATAATACTTATCTTATCCCCAACCAAAGCATTAAGGAGCGTTGACTTTCCTACATTCGGACGACCCAAAATTGCTATAAAACCTGATTTAAAATTTTTACTAATCATAGTTAATCCTTCCAATTAATTGGTCTATACCTCAAGCCTCATTCCGGCTTACCCTGATAAATACTTTTCAAAGATAACTCTAAAAAATCAGCCGCCAGCGGATTATAGCCTTCATAAGCAAGCAAAAAGTAAGCGGTTGAAGCTAAAGACCCGGTTCGACCACCCCTAGGAGTTCTCCAGCCATGGCCAGTATCTGCCCCCGGTGAAGAAGCATAGGGTAAACAAGGATCTTCGCGACCCACCAAAGAAGGAGATGTTATTAGCATTTTCTGTAATTCATTAAAATAAAAATAAGCTTTCTTTAAGTATTCTTTTGACTTCTCGGGATCCTTATCTTTGAAATAATCAGCCATTATCTCAAAAGCTAATATCATCTGACTGGTCCATTCCCCAGATACTACTCCTCCCCGAGCAATATGTTTAGCCTTGGCAAAATCAAAACCAGTTAATTTTGACACTCTTTCCTTATATTGGAATTCGACTGAAACTTGACAATTCTCAATAGCAAAATCTAGAATTGCCTCTGGATTCATACCCAAAGAATAAAGCGCTTCCGGGCCGAAAGAACTTACCGACCAAGTATAGGTATCAGTCGCTATAGTAGAGTCACCCTTACCTCGCTTAACCGGCTGGCCATAATCACTATAAGCATAGCGCGCTACCCAATTTTTTATTCCCTCAGCAATATCTCGATATCTTACGTCACCGCTAAGCTCATAAAATAAACGGAAAAAAGCGAAAGCATCAAGATTGTGTTCGGTAGAATACCAAGAAACTTCCGGTCCACCCTTAATTCCTGCCTCTTTGTCCATCATCTTAATCAAAAATCTACTCACTGTCTCAATTATTGGTAAATATTTTCGATTGCCGGTATGCTTAGTATAGCAAAGTGCCGCCAACCCTATCCAAGCATTAGGCCCGGAATGTTGAACATATTCGAAAACTCCACCTCGAGTGAAATAAGCATTATAGATAAGTTTATCAGTATTTATTTTATCTAAATAAAAATTAAGAATTTTTTCTGCTCTTTCAGTGTCACCACGAACCAAAAAAATAATTGCCGCTAAAGACTGATCATAAGTAAAACAAACCCTTTTAAGACTATTGTCTCCTTCGAAACTAAGCACCAGGCCCCGGGAAAGATCCTGTCGGTTCTTAATCCAAGAATACATCCCTTTTATTATCTGAGAAGAAAAACCTATTCTTTCTTTATCTAAGCTAGCTACTTCTTTTTTAATATCGCTCTTTGCTGAAGACTCAACCCCTTCAGAAAGAAGCTCTTCCAAGGCTGAGGTTCTTTCTAAAACTTCAACATAATCACTTACTAATTTTTGATTTGCCTTAGTCAAAGAAAAATTATGCCAAAACAAAGACAAAGCGACGGCAACTAAAACGAACCCCGCTAAACTTACCGAGAAAGGAATGCTCTTCTTCACAACTGCATATTTAAATATTCTATTACTTGCCGATTTATCAATATCTAAAAAATCTAGACCAGCCAGATATTGGATAAAATCATCCTCGCCTTTACTTCTTAGCCAAGAAACCTTTGCCTCCAGGCATACCGGTTTAGCTATAAAAGGAAAATTTACCCTTAATGATATTCTTGCCCCAGGAGATCTTAGCTTATCGTAAAACCCACGCCAAAGCTCATTAACAATAAGGCAAATTCCACCTTTGCCGATGTCGCGTGTGAATCCTTGCAACCAAGGCGTGATTCTTCGACCCTGGCTATCAATAATAAAAAATTCGACCGGCAAAACAGTAGAAATTCTTAGATATCTTCGACGGTTACTCATAATTTAAAAAATTCTTTATTCCTTTACTATTAAAATTCTTGAAAGAAACCGGTGGAATTTTAGATAAATTAAAAAAATGAGAATTTCCTATCTAATACTATTTCTCTATATTTTTTAATTTTTGATAGAAGACTATAAACTCTTTCAAACCACGCACATTTTCTAAATCCGCATCTTCTAAAATATAAGCGAAATCATCATAACCAAGCAAAACTGCCTTCTTTAGTTCATTAATCGCTTGCTTAGGTTTTCCGGTAAGCGAAAGGCTACAAGCAAGATTATAATGAATAACCGGGTCGTCCGGTTTCAAACTCACTAATTTTTTATCTACAACCAAACCTTGGGTATAAAGACCTTTGCGAGTATAGGCATCCCCTAAAGAAATTAGCGCTCCGACAAAATCAGGGCGTTCCTTTAAAATATTTTCATAAAAAGATATCTCTAAATTACTTATTTTTCTAGATTTATCCTTATCCTTCTTCATTTAACCTTTTCCAAAATAATCTCTTCGCGTAATCTATAAATGGCATCTTCAAGGAATTTCTCAAATCTTGAGTATTCCTCAGCCTCAACAAAACGTTTTTTCATCTTAAAATTTTGATGGAAATCAATACCCTGGTCAAGTTTCTTGTAAGAAACTTGAAGATCAAACCAAGGATTTTCCAAAATAAATGTTTCCGGTAAATATTTAACTTTCAAATTTTCCGGCAAAATTATCCTTATCTTAGAATCCCGGCCGTGTAATCCTTCAAAATCTATCGGGTACTTCCTCTGATCTTTACTAATAAGTTTATGATCTAGCTGAAGTTGATCTAAAACCGGAAGGATTCGTAAATCCCCAGCCGGGTTTAAAACTTTTTTAGCTTCAAAATTATAAGTAAGCATTGGATTTTTGGAAAAATCGTCAACATTTTTAATACTATAGTCAACAAAAGTAGAAAGCGACGATATCTCCCGCATTTTTTTACGGAGATCTTCTTCGATTAAGGCCGGGTGTGTATACTTTAGATACCAACGATAAGAAGCAGCAAAAAATCCACTACTTATCACTCTGCGAATAACCTTCGCATTCTCGTCAGCATCAACTGTAATTTTCATATCATATTTAACTCTATTTTTTTTCAATGTATCGGTAGTAACAATCTTCCAGCCTTGATCAAAAAATACCATCACCGAACGATTCTGATCAGAAAGCGGTATATCCATAAAAGGAGTTGTTTCAGAGGTAGGATCCATAAAGATTAATTTATCGTCAATTTCAACAGCAGCAATAGCATGGTTAAAATTAATTGAAGGGAAGCTTTCCTCGATAGGATAAACGCTATCAGTAGGGATAAGCACCGGATAAGCCTTAAGGCCAGCTTCTCGGAGCAAAGAAACTAATAATACCGCCTGGTCCTTACAATCGCCATAGCGATTCACAAACACTTCTTGGGCTGAGTGTGGTTCGTGTCCACCTTCTCCATACTCAATAGCTACATACCGAATATTTTTAGCCACAAATTCATGAATTTCTCGAGCCTTGCCAAAGTCATCGGTGGCAGTTTCAATGATTTTACTCAAAAACTCTCTCATGCTTTCAGTTACCTGAATTTTATCTTGATAGAGAGATTCCCACCACTCATAAATCTCATCCCATGAAGAAAAGCTCGATATTAGAATTGCTGGGTTAACATAAGCGTAAGACGGCATTGAATACTCGGGAATTATTGGTTTTATTCGATTGAATTCCCACCTATAGACCTTTGAATCATCACTTTCAGATAAAGATGGCTTAAGATCTATGCCTTCGGCATAATTTTGATTAAAAAACTTAAAATTTACCGGGCTCTCTCTAGGCGTAACAAGATTAAAGTACGCTTTAAACACTGGGTATTGCTCCCTTAAGCGATAAATAAAGGTAAATTTGTCCTCGTTAACTAATTTTGATGAATAAATTTTGAATTTATATTCAATGAATGAACCAACATCTACTGAAGGCATAGAAATAATTCGAGCTCGCGAATTACTATAAAGAGGAAAATTAAGATAGCGGCTAACGTCGCGGATATTCTCTTCTCCGACATATCTAACCTGCCCTTCCTTAGTTATCGTACGAGCAAACTCTAGCTCTATACGCTGGTAAGTTGAATCATACCCAATGTC
Organism: Candidatus Omnitrophota bacterium; assembly: GCA_021735655.1. NCBI lineage: Bacteria > Pseudomonadati > Candidatus Omnitrophota > Candidatus Omnitrophota bacterium. The sequence continues at coordinate 50,234 of JAIPGM010000006.1, forward strand.
GACTTCAGCTAATTTTTTGCCTCGCTCTTTTAAAACTTGCTCGATAACATGAACCGTAGATACCGAAGTATTTTTAGGAGTAATCTCCGTCGCCTCATCTACAAGAAGATAAACTGCAGCATCGTCGTTTATTTCAGTTAAAAAACTTTCTGCACTTTTAGTGATTTCTTTTATCTCTAAAGGTATTCCTTCCTCTACTTTGGCCCCAATCGCTTTAATTCTTTCTTTGGCCCGAGACTCAAAAGGCGGTGTAACTTTAGCATATATTTTTAAAGCCTTAGGGAAAAGATTTTTCTCCTCTAATACTGTTCCATAAAGATAAAGGTATTCTGGGTCTTTAGGCAGCGGTTTTAATTGTTCAAAAATTTCAATAGCTAAGGCGTACTCTTTAAGCCTGGTATAAGCCTTAGCTAAAATAACTCTTGCCTGAATCAGATCAAAACCTTTAAACAGATCAATTGTGCGCTGATAATCCTTGAAACCATAATAGAATTGGCCAAGCTCAAGGCGTAAGGAATTATTTTGGGGGTCACTCTTGAGAAGTTCTTGATGTTTACTAATCAGATCTTCATATCGCTCCGAGAAATCACCAAAATCATCAGAATTAATGGGTTTATCCATTGGCTGGGGAGCACAACCTAAAAGGGCAGCAATAGCTACAAACAAAATAAACCTGGAAGCGTAAACTTCCCAAATAATATTTTTTCTAAGCTTCGGAGTTCTAAAAATAGGCATAAATTATTTTAACTTTCCTAAAAACTTCTCAATTCGAATTATTGCTTCTTTTAAATTGTCTAAAGAATTAGCATAGGAAATTCTAATATAGGAACTAAGCTCTTTACCAAAAGCTACTCCCGGCACTACAGCTACCTTTTGTTCAAATAAAAGTTTTTTAGCAAAGCTCAATGAATCTATCTTAAATTTTTCTAAAGAAGGAAAGCAGTAAAATGCTCCTTGCGGTAAATTCGTAGTTAACCCTAACCGATTTAGCTCTTTTACGACAAGCTCTCTTCTGCGTCGATAGGCCGAACGCATAGCTATAACTTCCTTCTGACTAAGCAAAGCTTCCGAGGCAGCGACTTGAGAGATAGTCGGCACACACATTATTGAAAAAGAATGGATTTTAGACATTGCTGCGATGATCTCCTGACTAGCGCAAGCATAACCTACCCGAAAGCCAGTCATCGCATAACCCTTGGAAAATCCATTAAGCAAAATCGTTCGCTTTTTTGCCTCTTTAGACAAACTAGCAAAAGGGCTATGTTTTTGATCGTAAATCAATTCATCATAAACTTCATCGCTAATAACCAATGTCTTTTTATTAGCGATAACCTTCCATATTTTTTTAAGCTCTAGAGAGGTATAATGTGTCCCGGTAGGGTTGGAAGGATTATTTAAAATAATCGCTTTTGGGTTAGCTTTAAGAAGCTCTTTTAATCTCTTAATATCTATTTTAAAATTATCTTCGGCCTTTGTAGTTAAATAGAGAACCTGGCCTCCAGAAATCTCAACCAGAGCCGGATAAGCGACATAATGCGGAGTCACTACGATAACCTTATCTTTTGGCTCTAAGATAGCCCTCAAAGCCAAATCTAAAGCCTCACTCACCCCAACAGTTATCAGGATTTCGGTTTTAGGATCATAGCTTAAAGAAAATCTTCTCTTATAGTGGTTGGCTATGTCCCGACGCAAAACAAAAAGCCCCTGGTTTGAGGTGTAAGAAGTCATTCCTTCCTCAAGGGCGGTAATTGCCTTTTCGCGAACCCTCCAAGGAGAGATAAAATCTGGCTCACCGACCCCCAGAGAAATAACCTCTGGCATTCCCATAACTAAATCGAAAAATGCCCGTATCCCCGAAGGGGCTAATTTTTTAACTCTTTTAGAAATCATTCATATCCCTTTAATAGGTTATTGCTAATCTTTGATTCTTATCTTTCTTTACTAAAATAACTCCATCTTCTTTATATTTCTTAAGCATAAAATGAGTCGCGGTTCCTCTTACCTGATTTAAAGGAGCGAGCTTCTCGGAAACAAAACTGGCCACCGTATTGATATCGTCACCTTCAACCACCAATAATAAATCATAAGTTCCTGAAAGAAGATAACAACTTTTTACTTCCGGGAAACGATAAATTCGCTCAGCCACTAAATCAAACCCCACATCTTTCTGAGGAGCTATTTTAACTTCGATTAGAGCCCGAACACTCCGCTCACCTTTAATTTTCTGCCGATTAATCACAGTCTTGTAGTTTACAATAACTCCTTTTTTCTCATAGCTTTTTATAGCCTTACTGAGCTCTTGCTTACTTTTACCAGTTAACTTCTGAAGCTCCTCCAAGGTAATCCGAGCATTACTTTCTAAAATCTCTAATATATCATCCATGTTAAGCCCTCCTTTTAGCTTCTCTATTGTATCAAAATAGCTTTTGCTTGTAAATTAAGCTCTCGCCGAGGGAATTTGCACTTCTAAAACTCTTCTTAAGAGTATCCGGCGCGGCTCTTTAGCTTGCCCCTGGAATAAAAAATAAAAAAATCTCCCCTCTCTAACGAGACGCAAAGGTAATACCTGATCATGCTCTAAGATATTTGAACTGGAAAAATATTTTATATCTATTTTGTGGTCGTTTTCGATGGCTTCCTTTAAAATAGCAATTTTTTTATCTTCTTTGATTTTAAAAATATCATTACTGCAACTATAAAGCGACACGTAATCATCTAGGCTTTCAATCTTTTTATTTTTAAACCCATCTATAAGCTTTAAGAAAGTTTGGTAGGTCACCAAAGCATCGTCTAAAGCTCTATGCAGCCCACCTTTACAATCAATGCCTAATGACTTAGCTACCGTTCCTAAATTGTAACGAGGCAAATCAAGCCCATCTCTAGCCATCGCCAAGATATCCACTGTCGGTAAGTTTAAAGGTTCCCGTCCAATTCTCTTTAAACTATAATCAATAAACTTTGCATCAAATTCAACATTATAGGCACAAAGTACTGTCCCTTTTAAAAAATCAAGAAGCTTATCGGCTAGCTTTTCAAACGGCGGAGCATACTTTAAATCTTGATCTGATATTTTATGAATTTGATAGGCTGCCTGAGGTACGGCCATTTTAGGGTTTACCAAACTATGAAATTTATCAACGATCTTTCTGTTCTTAACTTTAAAAGCCCCAATTTCACAGATGGCGTCACCCATGACCACATCTAAACCGGTAGTTTCTAAGTCTAAAAAGGTTAGCTGATAATCTTCAAGCGGTTTGCTTAAATCTATATCCATTTGGTCTTTGCTACATTTAATTAATTACTTTGGCTACTATCTCTCTATGCCTAGCTCGAGTATCAAAATCAATCAAAACTACCTGTTGCCAAGTTCCTAAATCAAGATGGCCTTGACTAACCGACACAAAAAGGCTAGTTTTAATCAAGGAGCTACGTAAATGTGCGTGTCCGTTATCATCCGACCAAGTAAAGTTATGAGCATAGTCCTTACGATAGGGCAAAAGCTGTTCAAAAGCTTGCTTTAAATCTTTTTCTAACCCCGGTTCATACTCCATAGTAGTGAGAGCTGCGGTTGAGCCGATAACCGACAAAAAAATAACCCCTTCTTTAAGGTTTTCTTTTTCAACTATTCGCTTCAACTCAGAAGTAATGTTGATTATATCGCAATTGCCTTTAGTCTTTACTTTGATTCGATCTGTTTTCATCTCCCCAGACTCGCTTACACTATGCTTTCGATCTGTTTGTTATTTAATTCTACTGCCCGGCTCTACCTTTTTATCGCAAACAATAAGACTAGCATCATCTTTGCTTTGAGCAACGAGCACCATACCCTCAGAAGCGGCCCCACGGATAGTTTTTGGCTCTAGATTAACTAAAACCACTACTGATTTGCCGGCCAAATCTTCAACTGCGTAAAAAGGTTTTATACCAGCAACCAATGAAATGGTTTTTTCACCAATGTCCACGGTCAGCAAATAAAGTTTTTCGGCGTTCGGATGTAATTCAACCGTTAAAACTTTACCCACCCTTAAATCAAGCTTAGAAAAATCGTCAAAAGTTACCATTATCTACCTCCATAAATTACAATAATTAAAAAACAGGTCTACCAATAAACAATGGGGCGATCTTAAAGGTAGGAAATATACAAATACACACTATCAACTCGCCAAAATAATATCTTTAAGTATTACCCAAAGAAGCGTGATGATAATCGCTGCGGTAACAATATAGAAATCGTTAAAATAAAAAAATTCTCTTACGGCTTCGGTGCGCCGATGCTTTTTCTCAGGAATGTTATACCTTTTCTTAATCGCTGGCGCCACCTTTAATACATCTTCCCTTTTAAACCTTAGAAATTCTCCCGCCACCTTAAAATGAGGTATAAGCCGAGAACTTGCTAATTCAATTACATCCTTCTCGGAAATCCCCAATACATGGGACACTTCCCTAGTACTAAGAAGCTTTTCTCTCATAGTTTAAACACCAATCAATCTTTTCTTTCTCAGGTTAAATTTTATGAGCTATCCAATCTTCCACTTGGTCCCGATCAAACAAAAATTTATTCCCTTCTTTTTCTACTGGAATTTTACCGCCTTCAACCCATTCCATAATTTTTTTTTCGCCGACTGATAGATAATCAGAAAGTTCCTCTAAGGAAATCTTCCCTTCGTTCATCCTGCATTTACCATTAAACACAGCCCCTTTTTCAATAGTAATTTGAGAAACGTTAACGTCTCCAAAAACCTTAGCAGTTGAAGTTAATCTTATGCCTTCGGTTGCTTTAATATTACCCTTAACTGTTCCGGCAACAATTACTTCTTCTCCAGAAATATCTGCTTTTACATCTGCGCTTGAACCAATAGTTAAGCTCCCCTTGGTGGTCAAGCTACCTTCAAACCTGCCATTTATTCTCAAATTCACGGGGTCAGAAAAAACTAAGCTTCCTTGCATGGCAGCATTCACATCAAGGATTTTGTCTTCGCCTCTTCGTTTACTCATCTTCACACCCCCTGTTAAAATATTCCTATTATATATATTAAATATTTAATTTTCAAGTTTCTTCAAAAAAGAAAGCGACAAGTAAGATATAAGCGTCGCCATAAGGGCCGCGCTTATATAACCACAACCAACAGCCAAGCCGATAGCTGAACTTATCCAGATACTAGCAGCAGTAGTTAAACCCTTAACCCCTTCGCGGCTACGGATAATCGTTCCAGCGCCTAAAAACCCGATACCAGTAACTACTCCGGCAGCAATTCGGCCAGGATCTATCGCCGTCTGGCCCTGATATATCTCAAAAATGTGAAGCGAAACCAACATTATCAATGTTGACCCGGTACAAACTAAAATATGAGTACGAAGACCGGCAGAACTAGCTTTTTTTTCACGCTCAAAACCAATGATACTCCCCAAACAAAAGGCAATCAGCAGTCGAAAAATAGTATCAAATAGATTTAACATTTCAATTAGGTTTAGCCTCTAAAGCAATATTACTCTCTTTACCTATTTTATTATACAAGTAAAACCCTAATCCTGCAACCATTGCCGCATTGTCTCCCGTATACTCTTTAGAAGCAATAAAAACCTTAAGCCCTCGGTCCTGGTAGTCTTTTAGGCGCCTACGTAAATAACTATTCGCTGTAACCCCACCCCCACAAACTATAGTTTTAACTTTTAGTTTATCCACCGCCTCTTCGGTTGCTGCGATAATAGCTTCTAAAGCTGCATATTGGAATGAAGAAAGAAGTCTTTTTTTCATCTTCGCATCAAAAACACCTTTTTTCTCCATCTCGATTTTCTTGTAAATTAAAGCCGTTTTTATGCCACTAAAGCTTAAATCTAAACCACTGCGACCGCAGTTAAACTTAAAATCGGACCTTTGGTCGTAGTTAAACAACCTATCAATCAGTGGGCCTCCAGGATATCCCAATCCATAAGCTTTAGCTACCTTGTCAAACACCTCACCACAAGCATCGTCGCGGGTTGAACCGACCAAATTAACTCGATCGAAATCATCGACTCGGTAAAATTCAGTATGCCCCCCGGAAACTACCAACCCTAAAAAAGGAAAAGGAATTCTTTTATGATAATCTAAAAAAGGAGAAAAAATGTGAGCTTGTAGATGATTAACGCCAATAAAAGGTTTTTTCAGCGCCAGAGAAAGGGCCTTAGCAAAATTAAGCCCAACGACCAAACTTCCGATTAACCCGGGGCACTGGGTTACTGCAATTAAATTTATTTTCTTTAAAGGAACCTTGGCTTTTATTGTAGCTAGCTCAACAACCCGGTCAATACTAACTAGGTGTGCCCGGGTAGCAATTTCTGGAACTACCCCACCATACTTTTTATGCTCGCTTAGAGAAGAAAGAGTAACGTTAGAAAGAACCTTGTTATTTTTTAAAATTGCACAAGAAGTCTCATCACAAGATGTTTCTATACCAAGAGTGTACATAAATAAAATTAACTATATTTATTCACTGCCTTTCAAAACTAAAATGCCTTTAAGCAAATCAACTGCTCTTACTATCTGATAATCTTTCTTATAATCAAAGTCATCTTCTTTGAGCTTCTTAAAAACATCTTCCTTGTTTTCTTTACTCTCATCAGGGACTACCACGATGTCTGGATTGACTCCCTTTTCATGAATACTTATTCCATCAGGAGTATAATATTTAGATGTGGTTAGCCTCAGAGCCGATCCATCAGAAAGAGGAATTATCGTCTGGACTGAACCCTTACCAAAGGTAGTTTCACCAAGAAGTATTGCTCGATTGTTTTCCCTAAGGGCTGCAGCAACAATTTCGCTTCCCGAAGCGCTTCCCTTGTTAATCAACACCACTATCGGAATATCTAAATATTTCTTCTGAAAAGGAAGAGACTTGTAAATACTTTCGTCTTGATCGCGAGTTTTAGTTGAAACCACCACCTTGCCGTCTTCAAGAAATCTACTTGATACATCGATCGCTGAAGTCAACAACCCCCCAGGATTATTACGTACATCAAGGATAAAGGCTTTCAGATTATTTTCTTGCAGTTTTTCTAAAGCTTTTCCTAAATCTTTAGCTGTAGTCTCACGAAACTCAGAAATTCTGGCATAACCAATACCATCATCCAAAATTACCGCTCGCTTAATATCTTTTATCTTAATAATGCCACGAGTAATCGTAACTTCTTCAAGTTTTCTAGTAACTTCTCGTAAAATTGTTATAGTAACATCAGTACCGGGTTTACCACGAAGCTTCTTAACCGCTTCATTGAGAGTAATTCCTTTAGTTAACTCACCTTCTATTTTAATAATTATATCACCAGGCTTAACTCCTGCTTCCCAGGCCGGGGTATCTTCAATCGGGGAAACTATTGTCAATAGTCCATCACGAATGGTGATTTCAATCCCCAACCCGCCGAATTTGCCTTCAGTCTCAATAAGAAGATTTTTATAATCTTCAGGAGTTAAAAATTGGCTATAGGAATCCAAGGAAAAAAGCATGCCACGCATCGCCCCATAAATTAAATCCTCGGCTGACTTATCTTCTACATATTTTTCTTCAATAACCGCTAAACCTTCGGAGAATATCTCTAACTCCTTATAAACATCCTCTCTATCTTTTCCAAAAGAAAACCCCATCGTATAGGAAATCAATACCACTGCTACAGCCATTGCAAAGATAATAACTCTTTTTCTCATCTAGATAACCTCCTTTCTAACATTTCCCGGGCTACTTTAGGATTAGCCTTACCTTTAGTTTTTTTCATAACCTGCCCGACTAAAAACTGTATTGCCTGCTGTTTGCCGGCTAAATACTCATCGACAACTTTTTGGTTTTCAACAACAGTCTCTTCGATATACTTATCTAGCTCAGCACTATCAGAAACCTGAACCAGCTGCTCACTATTTATAATTTCATCAACATCCCTGTCAGTGGCAATGCTCAAAGAAAGTGCTTTTTTAGCAGCTAAGTTATTCATCTTGCCCTCTGAAAAGTATCTTATAATTTTAGCAAAATTAGCTGCCGATATCAAAACTTCATTAAAACCGTCCTTTAAACTATTCACCTGCTCTAGAAACGGGCCAAGCAGCCAATTAAAAACCTCCCGGCTCTCAGGGTATATCTTCACGGTGTCCTCAAAAAGATCAGCAAGCTTAGCTTGATTAATTATTATATCAACTTCTTTCTCTTCTAAAGAATAATCTTTTAAGAATCTTTTTCGCTTAGCTAAAGGTAACTCCCCCAAAGCTAACTGCTGATTTTTAATTAGGTCTTTAGCTACCGAAAAATCTAGCAAGTCTGGTTCGGGAAAATAACGATAGTCGTGAGCTTGCTCTTTGCTGCGCATAACTATAGTTTTCAACTTTAATTCATCCCAAAGCCTAGTTTCCTGAATCACCTTCTCTCCCTTAACCAAGGCCGCTGCCTGCCGCTTAACTTCATATTCTAGGCCCGCCTTAACCCCCTTAAAACTATTCATATTCTTAAGCTCAACTTTTACCCCTAATTTTTTATCGCCTTTCTTTCTAAGTGAAATATTAGCATCACAGCGCAAAGACCCTTTTTCCATATCACAGTCAGAAACGCCGATATACTGAAGCATTAGCTTTAAATGGCTCAGGTATTCAAAAGCCTCATCTGGGCCACTGATGTCCGGCTCAGAAACTATCTCTAACAAAGGTGTTCCAGTACGATTGAAATCCACCAAAGAGTGATCTTGCTTATGAATCAGCTTCCCTGCATCCTCTTCAAGATGCACTCGGTTAACTCTTATTTTTCTACCCGAAATTAATTCCAAAGAACCCGCCTCACCAAGTGGCATCTTATACTGAGAAATTTGATAGTCTTTCGGCAAATCAGGATAAAAATAATTCTTGCGCTCAAAGTATATACTTGAGTTAACCTTACAATCTAAGGCACAGCATACCCTTACTGCCAACTCTAAGGCCTTCTGGTTAAATACCGGAAGCACTCCTGGATAACCGCAACAAACCGGGCAAATATTACTATTAGCCGGACTTTCAAAATTAGTAGAACAGCTACAAAAAATCTTTGACTCTGTTTTAAGCTGGGTATGAACTTCTAAGCCAATTACTGTTTCTAAATCACCCATGTTAGTTTTAGCCCTCTATACTATCTAAAATTAGCAAACCGGAATCTTTTTATGAAAATCGGTTAAACTCTCAAAAGCAGAACCGAGTTTAAGTAAAGTTACCTCATCAAAAGCCTTGCCAACCAGCTGAGCTCCGATCGGTAAATCTTTTTTATCAAAGCCACAAGGAAAAGATACCGCAGGTATGCCAGCAAGGTTCGCTGGTATAGTGTATATGTCAGATAAATACATACTCAAAGGATCACTTGCTCTTTCGCCAAGTTTAAAGGCGGTAGTCGGAGAAGTCGGAGTCAAAATAGCATCGACCTCGGAAAAAACCTTATCAAAATCATCCTTAATCAATCTTCTCACCTTCAAGGCTTTCAGATAGTAAGCATCATAATATCCGCTAGAAAGACTATGGGTTCCTAAAAGTATTCTTCTTTTTGCCTCAGGCCCAAACCCAGCCTCTCTGGTTTTCAAATAAAGATCAATTAGGCTCTTAGACTGCTTGCGTAAGCCATATCTTATGCCGTCAAACCGCTGCAGATTAGAGCTCGCTTCAGAAGAAGAAATAATATAGTAAGTTGCGACTGCATAATCAGTATGAGGAAGACTAATTTCCTTAAAAATAACACCTTGCTTCTTGAAGTTAGAAATTACATCATCAATCGCTGCTTTTACTTCTTGGTTTAAACCTTTGCCAAAGTATTCTTTTGGTAAACCAACCTTTATTGCTTTAATTCCACCTTTAAGGCCTTCGCTAAAATCACAAAAATCTAATTTTGCTGAGGTAGAATCTTTCCGGTCATGACCGCAAATTATATTAAGCAGCTGGGCACAATCTGAAAAGTTAGTGGTTATCGGACCGATTTGATCAAGGCTTGAACCAAAAGCAATTAACCCATAGCGGGAAACTCTCCCATAAGTCGGCTTAAAACCAATAACTCCGCAAAACGATGCCGGTTGCCTGATTGAACCCCCGGTATCAGAACCTAATGCAAAAGGGACTAACCTTGCAGCTACTGCTGCGCAGGATCCGCCGCTAGAACCGCCAGGAACTCTTTGAGTGTCCCAAGGATTTCTAGTTGGGCCATAGCAGGAATTTTCAGTAGACGAACCAAAAGCAAACTCATCAAGATTGGTTGTACCGACGATGGATAAGCCTGCGTTTTTAAGCTTTTCAATCACGGTTGCATCATAGACAGCCCGATGTGAAGATAAAATCTTCGAAGCGCAAGTAATTATCTTATCCTGAATACAAATATTATCTTTAATCGCAATCGACATTCCGGCCAATTGCGAACTTCCGCTTCCGGCTACAGGCTTATCATAAATCTCAACAAAACTATTTAGAAACTTATCCTTCTTCTTGGCTCTTTGAGCAATTTCAGAAGCAATAAGTTTACTTAAATCTTCCATTTATTCAATTACCTTTGGAATTTTGAAATAATCTCCCTCCCTAGAGGGTGAGTTGTTTAAGATTCTATCCCGATGATCTGAGGGCCTGGCTTCATCTTTACGCAAAACACCTTGAGCCTGGTGTAAATTGCGCATCGGCTTAATTGACTCAGTGTCTAGCTCTTTTAACTTATCAATGTAATCAAAAATTTTAGAAAGTTGAGCGATAAGCGACTTTTTCTCTTCTTCAGCTAAATTAATTCTGGCTAAATTAGCCACATACTCAACAGTTTTTTTATCTACTTTACTCATTTTTAAGAAGATTTAAATTTACCGCGAAAAAGAGTAAGCTCTAAAAATGTCTGAAGCCGTCGCGAACGGCTAGGGTGACGTAGTTTCTTTAAAGCTTTGGCTTCAATTTGACGAATTCGCTCTCGAGTAACCTTAAAAATAGTTCCCACTTCTTCTAACGTCTTTGGGCTTCCATCCTCTAAACCAAACCTTAAAGTAAGAATGTTCTTCTCCCGATCAGTCAGGCTTTCCATGGCTTGTTCTAATTCCTCCTTAAGCATAGAGAAAACCGTAGCATTAGCCGGGGATACGGCTTTTTTATCTTCAATAAAATCACCGAAAGAAGTATCGCCATCATCGCCAATCGGAGTATGGATTGATATCGGCTGTTGTGAAACTTTGATAATATCTTTTATCTTAGAAACCGGAAGTTTTAGTTCCTTTGACAGTTCATCGGGAGTAGGCTCGCGTCCTTTTTCTTGAATGAAAAGACGCGATATACGGATAATTTTGTTGATCGTCTCAGTCATGTGTACCGGTATTCTAATCGTTCTAGCTTGGTCAGCGATTGCTCGAGTTATTGCTTGTCGTATCCACCAGGTAGCATAAGTAGAAAATTTATATCCCCGTTTATATTCAAACTTCTCTACCGCTTTGATTAAACCAATATTACCCTCTTGAATCAAATCTAAAAAGGATAAGCCTCGATTTACATATTTTTTAGCAATACTCACTACCAACCTTAAGTTAGCCTCAACTAAAGTTCGCTTAGCCTGATTGTATAGCTTAGTCCTATCATTGATCATTCTCATCCGATCCCTAAGCTGACTTTCGGGAAAACCTAACTGTCTCATTGTCTTACCTTTCTGCCGGATGAGACTACGGCGCAAGGTTTGGTTAGCCTGGCTCCTACCTTTGACTTTTTCAAGCTTTCTTTTTAGCTTATCGACCTCTTTGGCTAAAAACTTGGTTCTAGTGATTATTCGCTCAATAATACTAATAGTAAAATTAAAAGCCTGTAAAATTTTCCTCTGACTTTCAATTTTCTTTATTCTCGCCAGCTTCCCATATAAAGACTTCAACCGATTAATTTCTTTTTCTTTATTCTTAATTTCTCCTTTAACAAAATCATCAGCGTTTAGCTCTTCTTTAATAATTCTTCTAGTAATACTTAAAAACATATCTCGGGATATGCCGGTTGAAAAAACCTCTTTTCTCAAGAGCTCTTCGGCGTCTTCAATTTTTTTAGCTAAACTGATTTCCTCTTCCCGAGTAAGCAAAGGAATCTGCCCCATCTGTTTTAAATACATCTTAACCGGGTCATCAATCGGTTGAGTCGTGGCCGTACTCTGCTTTTTCTTTATCTTCTCCCATTCAGAAACTTCCTTTGTTTCCAATACGCTTATGTCTTTTGAATTGAGACGCTCAAAAATGGCATCCAAATCTTTAGCGCTGGATATTTCTTCGGAAAGAAAGTGATTTATCTCATCATAAGTAAGATAGCCTTTCTTTTTTCCTAAATCGACCAACTGACCGATGCTTCTCTCTAAAAGTTTCTTTTTAACCATTTTTTACCTCTCTACTATTTACTTTTTCAAATTCTGTAATTAATATTTTTACTTTCTTTGTATCGCCCTTTGCTTCGGCATCACGTATTTTTTCACGAAGCTCACTCTTAAACTGAATTATTCCTTTTTTCTTTAACTTAAGCAAACTCTCCTTAAAGGTATTTTTATCCATCGGTATATCGTCATCAATAAGAATTTTAGAAATAAAGCTACTAATTTCCTTGTCGTTAATCGTACCCAAAAACTTTGGCCCGGATACCCCAGCTTCAATCGAATTGTTTAAAAATAAAGAAATTGCTTTACGGGAAATCGGTGAACTGAAATATTCCTGTTTTAAGTTCTTTTTAACCAAAGGAAAAGTTTTTGGATTAGTAAGAAGAAACTTAAAAATTACCTTCTCGGTAACTGGCAAGAGTTCGTTTTTATTTAGTCCGGCTGACTGGTTTCCCCCAGGGGCAGAAAATTTGTTTCGCCGAGTATTATTGACTGGGCTCTTCTTTTGAAACTCAGCAATCATGATCTCTTCTTTAACTGAAAGTGCGCCGGCTAACTTTCTTATGTATTCATACTTTTTTATTTGCGAAGGCAGTTTATCTATCGTCTCAAGCATCTCTTTAGCAATCTTAGTTTTACCGTCTATGCTATCCTTGTCATAAATATTGCTAAGGACATCTACCTTGTAATCAAAAAAATCACGAGCCTGCTTTAAAAAGGTCAAAAAATCAGCCCGATCTTTATTTCTAAAAAAAGAGTCCGGATCGCTGCCTGACGGCAATTGCATAATCTCAACCTCTAGTCCTTGCTCAAGAAGCAAGTCCAAAGAACGCAGAGTAGCATTCTGCCCGGCCTTGTCAGAATCATAAACCATGACCACTCGCTGGGCATAACGCTTAATCAAACGGATCTGCTCTTCGGTAAGAGCGGTGCCTAATGAGGCAACCACATTGCTTATTCCACGCATAAAGGGCGTAATCATATCTAAATACCCTTCAACCACAATAGCGGTCTGTTGATTTGAAATCTCATCTTTTGCCAAATATAAACCATAAAGATGGTTTCTTTTGCTATAAAGAACATTTTCTAAAGAATTGATATATTTCGGAGCCTGCGTATCTTTTGTATGTATCCGAGCACCAAAGCCAACCACCCGCGAACGAATATCCAAAATAGGAAAGGTGATTCGATTACGAAATACATCACAAAAACCGCCACCCCTTGATGTAATTAACGAACATTTCTCTAAAATTTCAAGGGTAAAACTTTTCGTCCGCATATAGCTCATCAACCCATTATTGCCCGGAGCATAACCCAGCTGAAACTTCTTAATCGTCTCTGGGCCAACACCTCGCTCAGCTAAGTAATCCCGCACTCCTTGTAATTTTTTATCATTTTTCAAATTATTATGAAAAAATAAAGTAGCTACGCTCATTGCTTCATAAAGCGCAGTCTTTGTCTTAGCATTTTTATCTTGCTGATAAGGAATATCCAAGCCTAGACGCTTAGCTAACAACTCTACCGCTTCAGGAAAGCTTATTTTCTCGATCAAAGTAATAAATTGGAACACACCTCCGCCTTCGCCGCAGCCAAAACAATGGAAAATCTGCTTCTGAGGACTAACAATGAAAGATGGTGTTTTCTCCCCATGAAAAGGACAAAGCCCTTTAAAGTTTCGGCCAGCTTTCTTGAGCGGTAGGTAACTGGCGATAACCTCTGCTATGTCTGTCCGAGATTGGACCTCATCTATAAATTGTTGTGGGATCATCCTTTGGAATTAAATTCGTAGTTGCTACTTTTTTCGCTTGATCCGCCTGAAGCCAGAGAATTCGTAAATATTAAACTTCTCTTTTTGTTCTAAATAATCAAGCATGATATTAACCCCTAAGTTGTCTGAAGCGATATGCGAAGCAAAAATTACATTTATATTAGACTCTTTACACTTTTTAAAATGCTCCTCAGACTGATGCATGGCAATAATAGTATCTACGCCTTTAGCTGCTAGCTCCTTATAAATTTCCTGGGGGCCTTCGGTTCCACCGGTAAACTCAAGATGAATATTGTTACAACGAGAGCTCCGACTGCCAACCACTATTTTAGGAGGATTATTATTTTTTGCAGCATCAATATATTCACCAATGGTAAAAAGCGAATCGACAACTTGCCCTAAGGTTGATGGCTTGGTCTTCTTAAACATCCTTTCAAGATACTGGTAGGCACAATTATCGCAAGGAGTATGCATGCATAAAAAATTAATCTCAAGCAAACGAGCTGCGTCAACGGCTCTTGAATGGTTAGCTGCGCTTACCCGCCTGGCAACCTGCTGTTTCCGACTATTTAAAAGGTTTTCAGAAACACTCAAAGACACACCCTCTTTAACAAAAACATCAACCTGTAAATCCATAACGTCATAAAACTGAGCATAGGCAAATCCCTGAGGATGATGTGATATTACCAAATCTATTTTTTTACCCTTCTGCTTTAACCGATCAACCAGCAATAACTCGGCGCCATCGACATCAATGCCAACAATCATTGATTTTACATTCTTGTCTATGTCTCCGCAAAGAATGCGACTATCGGCAAAAGGATTAAATAAAGAATCCTTATCGAAATAATCCTTTTTTGCTTTGTCCAATGCCTCAAGTTTTTTTCGATTATTCTTAAGCAAAGCCTCTATTTCCTGAGGTTTACGGACATCTTCTTGTATTCCCTTTTTTACGATTTCCCGATAGAGAGTTTTTAACTTCATCTGGTGGACCTCCTTATCTTATAATTCTTAAGCTGCCTCGGAAAATTAAAATATTCTTCTACTTTTTTATTTTTTTCAAACCTAGAATTAACTGAGGTAAAATTTTTCTGAATCAACATATAGCTACCCGGGGCAAAATTCCTAAAAAGACTATAGGATAAGCTATGAGAAAAAACCTCCGAACTAAGCGGAGAGAGATAAAGGGTAAAGAGGATTATGCTCGAAAGCAACGCTGCCCGAAAAGATCCTGCAAAAAATGATACCCAACGTTCAAGAATAGTTATATCCTGCCTCTTAAAAAGAAGTCTTACTATTAAACCTAAAAAACTAAAAATTGCCCTTATTCCTAAAAGAATTACCAGGAAAGCAACGAGATAAAAATATCTTTCATTCAAAAAGAGTATTGATTTTCCTACCGTATCCCCGATAAAAGAATAATACTGAAAAGCAAAAAAAACTCCGAACAGCAATCCGACTATCTTTATAATTTCACAAACGATTCCGCGAGATACTGAGATATAAAGAATTCGAACACAAAGAAGTAGAAATAATAAATCTATAAATACCGTCCAGGAAGACTGTCCCATATTTTATAATTTAATAGTATATAACATATAGCTAAAGGAATGTCAAGCTTCCTCTAAGCTTCCCTATCCCAAACGCAGCCAAAGGGTTGATTTTTCATAGGCTTTATGGTAAGTTAAACACAATACCATGAAAAATGAAGATTTTGCCATAGCTTTTAGCGAAAAGGAAGGGGAAGAAGCAGTCAAAGAGGTATCTTTGAAAATAAAACGAATCTTCCCCAAAAAAATAAACTATATTATACTTATGTTTACTCCTGATTACACCCCGGCTCAAATCATAAAAACAATAAACTTTACCTTAAAGCCTAAAAAACTCTTTTGTTTACAAGCCCCCTGGTTAATCTTTGAAGATAAATCCATCCCCAAAGGGATTGTAGCTTGCTGCATCAATAAAGAAAATCTATATTCCCATGAATCATTTCTCGAAGAAAAAAAATCAGACGAAACCGAAGCATTTTTTCGCTCAGCCTTTAAAAATATGCGGAAAACCGACTATTTCTTTTTATCGTTTATTTCCCCCTCAATTAACCCAAATAGTTATTTAAATAGTATGAAATTATCTTTAGGGGAAGCTGTTAACTCACTCGGCATCGGTTACATGAAACATTTTGGCCAGCACAGCTATCAAATAATTAATGACCAGATCAACCAAGGTTTAACTAACATCGCCTTAAGAGGTCTCGAGGTAGATACTCTGCAATTAAGCGGATATGTGCCTTTAGGGCGGCCGTTCAAAATCACCAAAGTAGTTCCTAGCCGAAATCTAATCGTGGAGATCAACGAACAACCAGCAGTTAAAATCTACCGTCATTACGCTGATGATAAATATGAAACCTTTATGAAAAAGAAACTTTTCAATCTTTACCCCCTGGGAATCAGGAAAAATGGTTCTATCCAACTAGTAAACATAATCGAATGCTTGCAGGACGGATCTCTAGTGTATACCGGCGAGGTAAAGGAAGGCTCTGAAGCTCATATTATGTTCCTTGATACCACCTCTTTGTTCAGTGAAATTAAAAATAAACTATTTTTATTCCAGCAAAAAGGACAAGGGTTGGTTTTCATGGTGAATTCTTTAGTTCGGAAAAAAATCTTGCAGGATTTAGCTAATGATGAGATAAAGTTCATAAAGCAAACTCTGGGCAAAGAATCAAAAATTATCGGAGTATACTCTGACTACTGTTTATCGGCCGACCAGGAAAAAGGCCAAATTGATGTAGAAACTGGAAAACTTTTATTAACCTTGTGGAATTAAATATGTTTGAATCACTAGCTACTATCGACCCCTTGGGCATCATAGCATTTCTACTCTTTATTGCAATAATGCTTCTGTTAATCTATTTATTAAAAAAAGGGAAACGCCTTTCGATACTAGAAAAAGAACTTATTCACCAAGATAGGATAATTAAAAATTTAGACCAGCAAGCAAAGCTAATTATAAAAAGCGACATGGAAGTAAAGCTTTACCAACAAGAGATAGAAAGTGAATTACGTAAATTGACAATGATCAGAAATTTAATCAGCTCTTCGGTACATATTCTCGATAAAGAAACCTTAGTGAGCCAAGTAGATTCAAAAGTTGTCGAAGCCTTAGGATTCAAGCGAGGTTTAGTTTTAGACTTTAACACTTTGGCGGTTAGAGCGAATATCGGCCTTAGCGCCAAAGAAATTGAGTCGGTAAAAAACGTCCTCCAATACAAAAAAGAAGCTTTTAAAGAAACTCAGCTTTTACGTCAAGATTCGGAAATTCAAAAACAGCTTCAAGTCGCGACACAATCTGATCAGTTAATGGTAGCTACAATAAGATCTAGGGAACAAACCCATTCAATATTCCTAGTTTCCGAACTCTTAACCGCCCCCAACGTTTCGAAGTCAGAAGGCGAAGCTTTTGTAACTATTTGTAGTTATTTAAGCCAATGCCTAAACAATATCCAGTTATTCGAAGAACTTTATCACACTAAAGATGACTTGGAGAAAAAAATTAAAGAGAGAACCAGCGAATTAGTTAAATCATTAAGAGCGGTTGAAACTATTAGTAAATCTAAAACTGACTTTGTGTCCAGCGTTTCCCATGAGCTGAGAACCCCGCTCACCTCAGTAAAAGGATTTTCATCTCTCTTGATCGATGAAAAGTTTGGCAAATTACCCAAAGAGGCCAGAGATCGGCTTATTAAAATTGACACCAATGTAGACAAACTTATGGACATTGTAAATATCCTTCTAGATATCTCTCGAATCGAATCAGGGAAAACCGAAACTCATATCATCTCCCATGAAATCGTGAAAATTATCACTGAAGTTACTGACTTTCTCACTCCGCAAACTCAAAGCAAAGGAATAAAGTTTGCTTTTGATTTACCGAAACAGCTAAAAGTTTATATGGATAAAACCCTTATTGAACGCGTTTTTATCAACTTAATTAACAACGCTATAAAATTTACCGGTTCCGACGGTGAGATAAAAATTAGTTGCAAAGAAGACGCAGATCAAGTTATAATCTCTGTGGCCGATACTGGTTGCGGAATCAAAAAAGATCACCTAGAAAAAGTGTTTCAAGAATTTTTTACAGTAGCCAATCCGGTCAACCAAGGTGCAAAAGGAAGCGGCCTAGGCCTTTCTTTAGTAAAAAAAATTATCGACATCCATAAAGGAAAAATATGGATAGAATCAGAAGTAGACAAGGGAACTACTTTCTACTTTACCTTAAAGGTAGCAAAAAATGTCTAAATTAAAAATTTTAATTGTTGATGATGACCCAGATATTTTAGATTTACTTGAAGCAACTTTGCTCGGAGAATACAATATAGTAAAAGCGGCGACCGGTGAGGAAGCCCTGGCAATGGTTAAAAAAGAATCCCCTAACCTTTTAGTCTTAGACTACGTCCTTCCAGACACTGAAGGTCCGGAAATTTGTAAAGCAATAAGAAAAGATACTCTGGCTTCAAACACACCAATTCTTATGCTTACCGGAAAAGGTGAAATCGAGGACAAGGTCGGCGGCCTAGAAGCTGGCGCCGACGACTATATGCTTAAACCTTTCCTGCCGCAAGAATTAATCGCCAGGGTTCGCATGCTCATTCGTCGTTCCTGCGCTAATCTAGACGCTAACCCCTTAACTCGTTTACCAGGTAATGCCTCAATAACCAAAGAACTACAAGAAAAAATAACAAGCAAAGAAAAAATAGCAGTTCTCAATGTTGATATCGATAACTTCAAAGCCCTAAACGACTACTACGGCTTCGAACGAGGAGACAGTGCAATCAAAACAACTGCTCGTATCCTTATCGACAGCATTCAAAGTAAAGGAAATATTAATGATTTTGTCGGTCATATCGGAGGCGATGATTTTGTAATCGTCTCAACTCCGGAATGTGCTGAGGAAATTGCAAAAAAAATAGTTACTGACTTTGACGCCCAGGCCCCTTTATTCTTTAGCGAAGAAGACCGAGCTAAAGGCTATATCGAATCTAAGGGTCGCGACAATGAACTACACCGGTTCGGTTTTGTCACTATTTCAATTGGAATTATCGCTAATACAGACCGTGAATTTACTCACACCGCCCAAGTAAGTTCACTCGGAGCCGACATAAAAAATATCGCTAAGAAATTTAACGGCAGTAAATACATTTTTGACCGACGCAAAGATTAGTTCATACCAAATCATCGTCTTAATCCTTCCCAAAAATGTATTTTATCATTGCGAGGGTGGCGGAATTGGCAGACGCGCTAGCTTGAGGGGCTAGTGGTAGTAATACTGTGGGGGTTCAAATCCCCCCCTTCGCATTGCTTACTAGATTCATCGTTGGTGGTTCAATAAAACAAATTTCTTAAACAAACCTACACTTTGAGAATTAACTTCTAAAACATCTTTTTTCTCATACTCTTTGCCTTTCAAAAATTCATCCACTCGATCAATATCAAACTCAAGTTTAGACGTTTTAAAATGCATCGGGATGGTAACTTTGGGATTAATCTTATCAATAACCCTTGATGCGGCTTCAGAATCTAAAGTGAAAGTTCCACCTACCGGGATTAAAACAATATCAATATTCTGAAATTTAAAATACTCTATATCCTCAGTCCCTAAATCACCAAAATGTACGACCTTCAAGCCCTCGACAGCAATAGTAAAAATTATGTTTTCCCCCCGCAACTTGCCTCCCTTAGCATCGTGGTACGAATTCAGACCTTCTATTTTTACATCTTTGAAGTTAAACGTCTCTGCTTTATCAACAATCTTGGCCATTTTAAAAGGCTGAATATGGTTATGATCGGCATGCTGATGAGATACAGTTACAATATCAGCCTCAAGGTCAATCGGGCCATAGGCAACTGCACCGTCATAACCTCCGGACTCATAGGGATCTGTAATAATTTTAGTGCCCTGGTTGGTTTCTAGCAAAAATGAAGCATGACCCAGCCAGCTTAATTTCATTTCACTGCCTCAAGTATTTCTTTAGATATTCCGATATCAACCACAAAAACCTGCCCACAATATTCAGGACCTTGATTTAAAAAAAATCCTTTTTTAGGAGCAATGAAAGTAACCGTGTAGTCGGCCTTTATCGCCGTCCCCAGGACAAATCCCTGATCGGGAGAAAGCCCCGAAGGGATATCACAAGAAACTATTCTTTTGCTATTCTGATTAACTATTGTAATTACCTCTTTCAAGAAGGGGCTCACCTCCCCTTTCACGCCTACGCCTAAGATACCCTCAAGAACAAAATCGCAAAGACCAGCCTCTTGCTTAAGTTTATCAAAACTATCAGCAGTAATCGAAAACAGCGGTAAGTCTATTTTCTCTAAAATCAACTTCTGACGAAGCGCTTCTTTACCTAGGGGTTTATCTTCTAGCAACGCTATTTTTACCTTAAAGCCTCGACTGGCTAATTTCCGAGCACAACTTAAAACATCGGCTCCATTATTACCTCGCCCGGCAACTACAAAAACTTTTTGTCCTAAGTTTAGACTCTTGATTAGCTCAAAAAGATTGCTCGATGCATTCTCAATAAGCAAAGACTCCTCCAGGCCCAAACCTTTTGCTTGCTTATCAAGCTTGCGTATTTGATCAACCGATAAACCTTTCATACTATCTTTAAAAATTAACTCTGGAGATTACACGCGGGGTTGACAATAAGAACTGCTATTTTCTAATGGGTATCCTTACCCCTATCCTTTTTCTGGAATAAACCCAAAAACTTATCCTCGTACTCACTATAGACATTCCAGTGGTCAAGCTCTTCCTTTAACTTATTGGCTAGACTTATATCTTTTTCAGCATCCTTAAACAGCTTTTCTATTTTTCCTCTTACTGACTGCGGTAATTTTGTATATGCCGCTAAGTCCTTCTTGATTTTTTCAATATCTTCCTCACTTAAAGGAGAAGGTGCGCCCTCTTGAGGCTCACCTTTTAAATAGCTCATTAACTTATCTATCTCCTCTTCGATGAACTTCGACCGCTCAATTAAAGAATCAAGATTCAAACTCATCTTTAGAAAACTTTTTAAAATATCCAAAACCTTTGCTATCGCCCTAGGGTTTTCAATTTGAACGGTATAAAAAGGAATCTCACCTAAAAGACAAACACCCTTGATGCCCTTTCGCTTACCAACTCCTAAAATAATTCCATTTAACCCGCTAACTTGCCCTTCGGTTAAAATTTTAGCGCCAATTTTTTCAAATGCCTTTAAGCTTTCATTGTGAGTCGCCGCCACCCAAACTCTAGATTCACTTTTATGATCAATTGACTCCGGCTTAGCCGCAAAAGTAAACATTGTCGCAGCTTTGTATTTTTTAACATAATTAACTATTGCCAAAGAAAGGGTCTCGGCATATTCTAGAGGCGGTTGGACTTCACCCAAAAAAAGAATTATATCTGGAGCACTTTTTCCTTTATAGTAATAAAAAAATCCTGCCGGCTGCGATGGCATAGAAATGATTCCTTTCTGGATAATTACCGCTGCTGGCTTAAAAAACCGATAAGGCTCCAACTTGGCAAAAACTTTGAACCCTAAAACTTCCTTTAAGAATAAAGCACTTTTGTAGGCAACTTCACCCATACCTGGCCAAGCAGCAATAAAAATTGGATTCTTTAACTTCGGGGTCGATATTTCTTTAATCATTTATTCAATAATTTATCACAAGTATACTGAAAAACAAGAAAAATAAAAATTAACCCTAACTACTCTAAAGTTGCATGCTCTTGAACGTGCAAAATTATGTCCAAAATGATTTTTGCTAATACCATCGCTGGTAATAAGCCGACCTTGCAATCTATGCTTGTCATTTCATCTTTCATAATATTAATTGCGGTGATGGCTGATCCAATGATAGCTAAAACTCCAATAACAGTTACCCTTATAACACACTCACCCATTAATTTCATTGCCTTAGCTTTTTCATACTCTTTCTTCCCCAAAAAATTAGCGATGTAGGATATGGTATGAATAATTAGGAATAAAAAAACTATATAGAGAATTCTATCTAAATGTATTTTTTCCGTAGCTGCCCCGCCAAAAAGCGAGAACGTAAATCCGGCCATCAAAAGCGTAAAAAAGTAAAAGAAATAAAATATTTCTGCCCACCCTCCCTGTTTAGATGAATCTCGCCTTTCCGGTTTGCTCTTAGCTACGACCCTCTCTGATCTTTTTATTTTTTTCTGAAAAATAAATAAAAGTATTAAAGTCTCTGCCACATAACTGATAAAAATATCTATAAATTGCCACCCGTAGAATAAAACATTCCATAATGGGAAAAGATTGGCCGCAACAAGCAATATGATAGTAAGATAGGGTATCTGTTTTAAGTTAACCTTCATAATATTTATGGAATTTGTATTCAAACTTCTAACGTAGATTTTCTAAAAAATCTTTTATCTTTTTTTCGTCGCCGATATCCTTAGGAAAATAAAACTGCTGTTTAGCTCCGTAATCTTGTTCGATATATCCACCAAAGGCATGAGGATATTTATAGTCCTTAGAGTGAGTCTTAAGGTGTTCTGGCACTTCCCGAATTTCTTCGGCTTCAACCGCCTCCTGGGCCTGCTTGATTGCCATATAGGCAGAATTAGACTTAGGAGATGCTGCTAAATAAATGGTACTTTGAGCTAAAATTAAATTGGCTTCGGGCATTCCGACGAACTCAACCGACTGAAAACAACTAGTCGCCATCACTAAAGCAAAAGGATTTGCATTACCAATATCTTCGGAAGCTAAAATAACTAATCTCCTGGCAATAAACCTCGGGTCTTCTCCGGCTTTAAGCATCTTTGCTAGCCAGTAAAGAGCGCTATCAACATCACTACCACGCACCGATTTTATAAAAGCTGAAATAGTATCATAGTGATAATTATCTTTCCGATCATAAAGGATTTTCTTCTGAATACTTTCTTTGGCTACTTCGAAATTAAAAATTACCTTACCATTACTGTCCGGCTTTGTACTTAAGACCCCTAACTCTATTGCTCCCAGAGCGCTTCGGGCATCGCCACCGGCCACCTCAGTAATATAATCTAAGGCTTTATTAGTAATTTCTACTTCTAAATTACCCAACCCTCTTTCTTTATCTATTAAGGCCCTCTTTAGCAAAACCGCTATATCTTCTTTTTTTAAAGGTTTAAACTTGGCTACGATTGAACGAGAAATTAATGAAGGAATCAGATAATAGAAAGGATTGTAAACAGTAGCCCCAATTAAAATTATACTCCCCGATTCTGTATCCGGAACAAGGGTTTCTTGTTGCAACTTACTAAATCGGTGTATTTCATCAATAAAGATAGCCGTTTTCCTATTCTGTTTAGCTAATTTTATCTTTGCCTTCTCAATTGCTTTCTTAACTAGCGCGACCGAAGAAAAAGCAGCATTAAGATATTCAAACTCCGCACCTAGACTTTCAGCCACTATAAACCCTAAACTTGTCTTTCCACATCCAGCTGGGCCACAAATGATTATGGAAGTTACTCGCTTTGAAACGATTGCTCTTTTTAAAATGCAACCATCAGCTAAAACATGAGCCTGACCAACAAATTCATCTAAATTCCTAGGCCGCATCCTAACTGCTAAAGGTGAATCGTCAATTTTTAACTTTTGATTTTCCATCTTCGACTCAAAAAAAACAACCCTGCCATAAGTTCGTCCAGGCGATCGCTATTAGTTCGTTTCTCCTACAAGTGGGTGCCGCTTCTTATTACCACAAAGGCAATAGGAAAACTAGCTCCCTGAAAATTAGTGTTAGCTATAGCGACCGTTACCCTAAAAACGCAACAAGCAGGGTGTTTAAATAATTATAACACCCAGCACCGACATCTTCAAGGATATCTTAATCAAACTAAAACTAATCTTTCTATCTAAGTTGTAGGCCTCGTTGCGAGCTTAAAGCTTGCCTTATCTGATTATGAAATTCATCCACCTCTTGAGAGGTTAGGGTTTTGTTCGGGGATTGATAAAAAATTCTTAAAGTAAATGCAGTGGTTTCTGGTGGGACATCTTTACCTTTATAAATATCAACAATGCATAAATCAGCCAAATAATTACTCTTGGCTTTTATTGTATCTTCTACTTCTTTAAAGTCTACGTCCTTGGCCAAAGCAATGCTTATATCTCTAGATACTGCCGGATAAGAACTAAACTGTCTGTATTTTTTCTGGTTAGCACTGGCAATAAGTTGTTCGATGTTAAGTTGAGCAAAAAACAGGTCTTCTTTTAAATCGCAGTTTTTCTTTATATTCTCATTAACTTTACCGATAAAGCCTATTACTTTCCCCTTAATCACAATTGTTAAGGCATCGCTAAAATAAGATGACTTTGTTTTCTTAAATTCAAACTCCTGAATGTTAGTGAATTTAAAAATATTTTCAACGGCTCCTTTAAGATAAAAAAACCCCCGGGGCTTACCGCTTGCAGCCAAGGCTAAAACCGGAAACTCAGAAAATCCCTTTTTATCCTTTAGATAAATATGAGCAATTTCAAAAAAATACAGATTACTTTGACTGCGATTAAGGTTATGCCCAACAGCTTTAATCATCCCCGGTAAAAGACTGGAACGAAGGCTACTCTCTTGCTTACGCAGGGGATTTATCACTTCAATTTTATTCTCGGGCTCGTTTGCCCCCAAAGCGTCTTTGTCTTCGATGCTATAAGTAATAACCTCTTTAAACCCCAATAAAGCAATTTGAATTGCTAGCTCTTTATTAAAATGATAGGCGCTTTTGCTCCTATCGACAACTCTTGAATCGAAATTCTTTCTTAAAAAAGGAAGTTTAGCCGATATTTTATCGTAACCATAAATACGACTTACCTCCTCATAAATATCTACGTCTTTATCAATATCAAAGCGCTGGACCGGGACTGAAAGTAAATATTTGTTTTTACTGCTTTGCTTTAGGCCAAATCCGAGAGAAGTTATAATACTCTTAAACTTTGCAGCTGGAACAGAACATCCTAAATAATTCTCTAAACCAGAAAGGCTTAGGCTTACTTTCTTCTGAGAAAAGTGAGGTTTTCGTCCGGCCCGACAAACTCCTTGAAATCTTCCTTTAGCTAGATTTTCTATTAATTGGGCTGCTTCGCTTGATGCTAACTCTAAATAGTCGGCGCTTACCCGACGCTCAAAACGATAGGAAGATTCAGTGTCAACTCCAGCAGCCCGGCGAGAACGACGCACGGCAATTGGTGAAAAAATAGCCCCTTCTAAAAAAATATTTTTGGTTGATTCGTCTACTTCGCTATTCTTAGCTCCAATTACTCCGGCTAAAGCAACCACCTTTTTTTGATCGGCAACTACCAAATTAATTTTGTCCAAAACCCTCTCTTTGCCATCGATTCCGACAAACGGCTCTCCCTTTTTGGCCCGACGGATATAAATATTACCCTCTAGCTTATCTTCATCGAAAGCATGCAAAGGATTACCCCACTTAAGCATGCAATAGTTAGTAATATCTACTATGTTGTTCACCGAAGTTAATCCACAGTTAAGAACTAACTCTCTGATTTGCTGATTAGCTCGAGAAACCTTTATCCCTTTTATTGACCGGCCGATATAATAAGGGCAATCTTGAATATTTTCGATAATAACCGATCTTTCTTTAAGTAAAGCTTCTTTTAGCTTAGCCGGGTGTTTAACCTTAAGGTTCTTGCCTAAAACTGCGCCTATTTCCTGAGCGATACCAACTATCGAAAGCCAATCATAACGATTAGTGGTAACTTCAATATCAAAAACCCAGTCGTTACCCAGCCTTTGCAAACTCTCGACTTCCATCCCAGCCATAGTTAGCTTATTAGCTAACTCCGCTGGTTTTAAATTAACCTCTAGAAACTCTTGGATAAAATTTAAACTAAATCTCATAACTACATTGAAAATTGTTCTAAAAACCTTAAATCATTTTCATAGAAAAGACGGATATCATCTATTCCGTATTTAAGCATCGTGATTCGTTCAACCCCCATACCAAAGGCAAACCCTTGATATTTTTTAGAATCTATCCCGCAAAGCTCAAGTACTTTCGGATGAATCATGCCGCAACCTAAAATCTCAAGCCAACCCTTATCTTTACAAACACTACATTTTTTATCCTTATCGGATTTTTTCTTATCTTTACAAATAATACAAGATAAATCAACCTCGGCTGAAGGCTCAGTAAAAGGAAAAAAATGAGGTCGGAAGCGAAGCTCAACATCATTTGAAAAAAGTTCTCTGGCAAAAGATAAAAGCACACCCTTTAAATGTGCAAAGTTTATATCCCTGCCTACGGCAAATCCCTCTATCTGACTAAACATAAATGAATGAGATGCGTCTACTTCATCCGGCCGATAAACCCGGCCCGGTGAAATCACTGCCAAAGGGGGCTTGATCTTTTGCATAACTCTAATTTGCGAAGGTGAAGTATGGCATCTTAACAAATGTTTCCCTCCCTTAGAGGAAGGCAAATCTAAATAAAAAGTGTCAAAGTCATCACGGGAAGGATGGTCTTTGGGAAAATTAAGTGCATCAAAATTATGCCACTCATCTTCAATCTCAGCGCCTTCGACGATATCGAAACCCAACCTTTCAAACACCGAGCATATCTTCTGACTAACAACGTTTATGATATGTCTTGAACCAGCACCTACTGAAGTTGCCGGGAAAGTGACGTCAATTGACTCACTAGATGCCCCAACAGATCCTTCGGTTGCCTTATATAAAAACTCGGTCATCTCTTGCTTAACTTCGTTGAGCCGCTTGCCCCAATAGCCTCTCTCTTCCTTAGCCAAAACCGGAATTTGAGAAAAAAGCTCGGCTAGTTCTGATTTTCTTCCCAGGTACTTTACCTTTAACTCTTCCAACAATTTAACCCTTTTGGTTTGAGCTAGATCTTGCTGAAATTCTTCCTGTAATTTTTTAAGTCTTTGTTCCATACTTCTCTTTTATAAAATACATCAATGCTACAATTAAACACATTATGAGACCTAATTTGGCAAACCCAATTTTCTGTTCAGAAATTTCCGGTTGACTCCTGTGACCCTTCCTCAAAATTTCTAGACTGTTAAGGTGTATGTCACCAGTATGATGTTGGGCACAATTTTTATTAAATTTTCCCGATACTTTTAAATAATCACCGATCTCGGCATAGCCTCCCCAATGACTGATAAGATCAAAGCTACTCAAGTCTTGCGAAAAGATACCTAAACTATGCCCATTAAAAGAAATATTAACCCAATACCCGTCTCCGGACTTTAAAGGCTCACCAATGGCCTCACCAACCACAACAACCATCTCCTGGTCAAAAGAATCAGCTTTAGCCAAGATCTCTTTTAATGAGCCAGCCCTAGCGGTAGTCGCCAAACAAAGAAAAAATAATATTAAAATAATAAGCTTTTTCATTATCATTTCCTAAACAATGACACAATAAAACCTAGTGAAACGAAAATTGAGATAAACTCTAACCTTCCAGCCCACATCTGAAAAATATAAACAAGCTTTAAACCAATTGGCATGGCAATTTGAGTTATCCCAACCGACAAGCCCACATTTGCCGTCGCCGAAACTGACTCAAACAAAGCTAAATGAGCTGGATAGCCATAAGCCATCCCGACCAGCGCACCGAAAACATAAGTAAAAAGAAAAAAAGTAAAAAAGATATAAGCATCTTTTATCCTTTTGTCAGTTAAAACTAAATCCTGAAGATGATGGAACCTTTCTTTATAAACCGCCTTAGCTGGCATCATCCAACGCTTAACTTCCATAAAAAAGGTTCTAAAAATAATTCCTAACCTCATCAGCTTAATGCCCCCGGTGGTTGAGCAAACTCCTCCCCCGATCATCATCGCAAAAATAACCGAAAATAATCCCAGGGTCGGAAAAGAAAGTAGTTGATTTTCTGAAAGATTAGTAAACCCGCAACCGGAATGTGCTGAAATCAGCTGATAAAACCCAATACGAAAATTCCCGAAATGAGATGAAAGGCCTCGAAAGGAAAAATAAATGATTATTGATAAAGAAAAAAGAGTAAATAAAAAAGTTCTAATTTCAAAATTTTTAAACAGTTCTTTTTTGTTTTTATTCCAAACCCAAAAATGAAGGTTAAAGTTAATCGCCCCTAGAATCATAAAAACAATTGTTGCTAGTTCTAAAGCAAAAGAATGATAATAACCTATATTTTGAGACTGGGGAGCAAACCCACCAGTGTCAAAAGAAGCAAAAAAAAGCCACAAAGCATGGAAAAAAGACTTATCCAGACTGATTCCCTGAGAGTAAAGAATACCTAAATAAGTAATAACTCCTAAAACCAGATAAACAAAACTTACCTTCCAAATAAACCGTGCAGTAGCCACAACATTGGGAAGGATTTTTTCCTGGCGAGCCTCACCAACATAAAAACCTAGGGCCACTGAGCGAGCTTGGGTAAGAATCGAAAGGCTGGCCAGAATAATACCTTGGCCACCAATAAACATAGTGAGGTGACGCCAGGTATTGTGAGCAAATGATAGATGGTCCAAATCTTGGATTAAAATTAAACCGGTAGTAGCAAATCCACTCATTGCCTCAAACCAAGCATCAAGAAATGAGGCAAAATGTGAAGAGAGCCAAAGAGGTATTGCCCCCAGTAGTGAAAAAACAATCCAAGCTGCGCTTACAGTAAAAAAAGCATGAATCCAACCTACCTCCTTTTTTATCGGAAAAATTATTAGCAATAAAAAACCTACTGTCGCGCTGATTGAAAAGCCAATAAGAAAGTCAAAGAAAGGAGATATTTCACCTCTGAAGAAAGCAACTAAGGCCGGTACCAACATAAATAAACTCAACCCGACCGTAAGCCTTCCCAAAATATTGAGGATCGTAGAAAAATCCTTTCTGTCTGGTGAAATAACCATATGCTATATTAGAAAATAAAGGAAAGCAAATAACCTGCCCCGGCAATAAAAAGGCAAAAAATAATTTCAGCTATTATACCTGTTATTACTTTCATCGCTTCAAACCAAAACCTTTAAATTTTGCCAATTAACGATTTAATTAAATCCTTCTCTACATCGATAAGGGCAGCAGCAATGACTTCATCGCCGGGTAAAATTACCGTTGATCCGTAAGGAATAATAATATCCGGACCTCGCAAAACAGAAACTAAAACTGAATTGGAAGGAAGGGTTATATCTTTTAAGGCTTTATTGGCAACCGGAGAATTCTCCGGTATATCTACCCTCACAATAGAAAGCCTGCCTTTTTTAATGCTTAGAAGACTCATCACATCGTTAAAGGAAGCTTCTTCTTCTACGATCCGGGCGATAATTGAAGTTGAATCTACTGGGTTGTCTACCTCCATATATTTATATAAAGGTATGTGCTTGGGGTCGTTGACTCTGGCTACTGTCCGTTTGACTCCAAAAAGCTCTTTGGCTAGATAGCAAATAATTGTACTATCTTCGTCGTTGGAAGCAGCGCTAACACAAACATCGGCTTTCTCAATTTTTGCAGCGCTTAAAATATCCGGATAAGTAGCATCGCCGCAAACGATCATAATTCCCTCTAGTTCTGTGGCTAACTGATCACAAAGACTCTTACTCTTATCTATTAAGCAAACCTGATGCTTATCTTCTTTTAACTTTTTGGCTACAGCCAATCCTAATCTTCCGGCACCGGCTATTACAATATACATTTCTTTAGTACCTCGACAATCAAGTAAGTTTTGTTAACGATAGATAAACCTTCCTCGCTAAATATTTTCTTTTTCATCGCATCGTTTACCTGCACGATCACCTTTTTAACATCATACTTTCTGCGAGCAACCCTACCAACTACCAAATTAAGATTATCATTACCGGTTAAAAGATAAACCACATTAGCTTCAGATATACCGGCATTCTCTAGAGTATTTATATCTAAAGCATCGGCCCATATTTTTTTGCCGTTAAAATCATCACCTAGAGAATCTAGCTTTTTTAAACTTTTATCGACTGCAACAACATTCTCGGTCTTTGATAGCTCAAGAGCTAGCTCCGTACCGATCTTGCCACAACCAACTACTACTACATACTTCATTGAACACCTTAATTTAATTGTCCGGCGAAACTTCGCCTAATATCAGAGCTGTTATTTCTTCGCAGTTTCAACAATCTTAGTGAATACTTCCGGATGCTCGGCTGCGATTTGAGACAAGATATCTCGCGAAAGCAAGATATTGTTAACTTTAAGCCGATTGATAAACTCACGATAAGATGTGCCGGCTTCAACTGCAGCTGCGTTAATTCGAACAATCCAAAGCGAACGAAAGGTTCTTTTCTTCAGACGCCGATGGCTATAAGCATAAGAATAAGCCCGGCGTAAAGTTTCGGCAGCCCGGCGATGCGTACGAGAACGCTCACCCCAATACCCCTTAGCTGCATTTAGGGTCTTTTTCTTTCTTTTTCGTGCTGCTACTGAATGATTTGTTTTCATTACTATCTCCTTAAAATGAGATAGTATTTCTTGAGTTAGTCAAAGCTCACTGGAAATACTATCGAATTACGAATATGGCAATGCTTGTTTAAGCATTTTCTTTGTTCCACTGGAAAGAAGGGTTTTTTTGCGCAAAGACCGTTTTCTCTTCCTGGTCTTAGAGCTCAAAAGGTGCCTCCGTCCGGCCTTAGAACGAAGAGCCTTCTTTTTCTTGGTAATTTTTACTCTTTTCGCTACCGATTTTCTTGTTTTCAGTTTAGGCATTGTTATCTCCTTGACAGAAAATGTCGTTAATTAAGAACAGATTAACACAGATTCTTTAAAATTCAATGATTTTTAAAGCCAGCGACTAGCGGGGGCTTAAAATCAACACCATGGTCTTACCCAGCATATGGGGCTCTCGATCAACCCTGCTAATAGGCTCAACATCCTTGAGCAACTTGCCAATAAGCCGGGTTCCGATATCTTTATGGGCTATCTCACGCCCCCGAAACCACATCTTTATTCTCACTTTATGTTTTTTTTCTAAAAACTCTTTTACATGTTTGAGCTTAATCTCATAATCATGGGTACCAATCCGCGGACTAATTCTTATCTCTTTTAGCTGAGTCTGTTTTTGGTGTTTTTTTACTTCGCGTTCTCGTTTTTCTTGCTCATATTTATATTTTGAAAAATCAATTATTCGACAAACTGGAGGATCAGCCTGAGGGGCCACTTCAACTAAATCTAATTCAAACTCCTCAGCCTTCTTTAGGGCCATATCACGCGGGAATACTCCCAACTGCTCTCCTTCCGGGCCAACAACTCTAACAGTTTTAGCAAGCACCCTGTGATTAACTCTTACATATTTCACTTAAAGCTTCCTCCTTTTTTAAAATATTTAAAAAATCTACTATCTCCATGCTACCTAAATTCTTCATTCCGCGGCCTCTAAGGGAAATGTTCTTTGACTCCTTTTCCTTATTGCCAACTATAACCATATAAGGAACTTTCAGTAACTCTTTTTCACGTATCTTCTTCTGCAAAGTCTCATCTTTAATATCGGCTTCGACTCGAAACCCCTCGGCCTTCAGTCTAGCCTCAAGCTCTAAAGCATAATCCCTTGCTTCTTGAGTAACATTTAAAACGCTTACCTGAACTGGCGCAAGCCACAAAGGAAATTTTCCGGCACAATTTTCAATCACTGCCCCAAGGAATCTTTCAATGCTTCCCAAAATAGCTCGGTGAATCATTACCGGCCTTTCCTTTGAACTATCCTCACCGATATAAGATAAGTCGAACCGTTCCGGAAGATTAAAATCAACCTGAACCGTTGGCCCCTGCCAAAGCCTACCCAAAGCATCCTTAAGTTTCACATCTATTTTGGGGCCATAAAACACTCCGGCCCCCGGATCAATTTCAAAGGGAACTTTCTTCTCGGTCAATGCTTCCTGCAAGATACTCTCGGCCTTATCCCAAGTTGTAGCATTGCCAACAAACTTCTCTGGACGAGTAGAAAGATTAACTTCATAGTTAAATCCAAACTTCTTCATCGTGTAATCGATAAATTCTAAAACTGAAATGATTTCGCTCTTGAGTTGACCCAGACGGCAAAAAATATGGGCATCGTCTTGGGTAAAACCTCTAACCCTAAGAAGCCCGTGTAATACCCCCGACTTCTCGTAGCGATAAACCGTCCCCAGCTCAAAAAAACGAATTGGTAGATCTCGATAACTAACCAACTTACGCTTATAGATAAGAATATGCCCCGGACAATTCATTGGCTTAATAACATAATCCTGCTGGTCAATCTTCATAAAATACATATTGTCGCGATAGTAGCTGGTATGACCGGAAGTATCAAAAAGATCAATTTTAGCAATATGCGGAATCGAAACTAACTCATAGCCTCGCTTAATATTTTCTTTTTTTAGAAACTCTTCAATTAGATTACGTATAATAGCTCCCTTGGGATGGTAGTAAACAAAACCAGCGCCAGCCGATTCGTGAATAGAAAAAAGATCTAATTCCTTTCCTAATTTGCGGTGGTCGCGTTTTTTAACTTCCTCCAAATTTCTTAAATGAACCTTTAACTCTTTTGGTGTATTAAAAGCTACCGCGTAAATTCTCTGGAGAACCGGATTGGTTTCAATTCCACGCCAATAAGCTCCGGCAACCGATAAAAGTTTAAAAGCTGAAATCTTATTTGTTGATTCAATGTGCGGTCCACGACAAAGATCCACAAAGTCACCAGTCTTATACAAACTAACCTTGGTATCAGAAATCGCCTCGATAAGCTCAGCCTTGTAGGTCTCGCCTTTTTCTTTCATCAATCTTAAAGCTTCCTCTTTGCTGAGTTCAAGACGCTCAAAATTATGGTTAGCCTTAATAATCTCCTTCATCTTAGATTCTATCTTCGGTAGGTCTTCGGGAGTTAACTGTTGCGGTAAATCAAAATCATAATAAAAACCATTTTCGATAGCCGGGCCGATACCAAGTTTAGCTTCTGGATAAAGCTCCTTTACCGCAGAAGCCATAATATGCGAACAAGAATGTCTAAGTATATTCAAATCCATAATGAGACTTATATGCTGAGAACAGCTGTAGTCGAATTACCTCCTTTATAAAAACATGGGCGGTGTAGGGTTCGAACCCACGACCCTCTCGGTGTAAACGAGATGCGCTTCCAGCTGCGCCAACCGCCCATCAATGCCTGTTTATATTACTAAATAATGCAAAAAAATCAAGTATTAAATCTAAGCTCCTGGTATGGCAGTCATACAGAACACCATAACAAAAAGAGCAACTGTTTCAATAACCCCTAAAACCATTATATACTGACCAAAGCCTTTCCCGGTTTCAGCTAAAGCATCGCAGGCTTTAGCTCCGGCTTTGCCCTGATAAAAGGCCGACGCCCCCATAGCCAAGCCTCCTAAAAGCCCGAGGATTAATTGATAAATATAAGTTTCCGGAGGAAGATTGGCTCCGCGAATAGCATTGCGCAAAATCATCCCATAGATAGTCTGAGATAAAGGCGCTCCGACAAAAGCAACCAAAATAAAAGGAGCAGCTTTATTCTGGATAAAAGCTCTTTTCCAGGCACCAATAGCTGCCATCCCAGCTACTCCGGTTCCTAAAGCCGAACCTACAGCAGCTAAAGTTAAAGAAGCATTCATATCACCAAAACCTTGAATCATCGCTTACCTCCTTGGCTTATTCTCTAAATGGTTTATATTCTTTGCCGGACCACTGCATACCTAGGTGCCCGGAAAACTCAAGCATATTAAGTCTAACCCCGTGAACAATTACTGCCATAAATCCTAGTAGGATATTTAAAGAATGACCCAAAACAAGAATTATGGCTGCGGCTAAAGCTGCTAATGGATTGTTAATTCCTCCCGATAAAGCCATATTGTTAAAACTAGAGGCAACAACTACTGTAGCATAGCCAACTGCAAACAACCTAAGATAGGATACTATATCGGAAAAAGAGCTAATAATACTTAAAGGTAGATCAGCTAAAGAAACCAAAACTCCTTTAAAAAAATTCTTCTGGGGATTAGAAAACAAAATTACTAAACCTAAACCAACAGTTAATAACAACGGCCCCGAAGCCGGAAAAGGTTTATTTAAAATATAAGTTCCAGCCAGAAAAAATATGGCCCACAAAATAAAAATCCAGCCCACCTGAGCAAGGGCTTTCAAAGAATTAATAAAGGCAAAAGCCCGCTTTAGATGAGCTATGCTCAAATGACCCACGCCAATAAAAAGACACAAATACATCATAAAATTATGGTTAGAACCGACAAAACTGTTAATCCGGTTTATAACCAAATAATTAAACCCGGGCAACTGTCCTATCTTTTCAACCCCAAACCAAGTGCCAGTAACTGCTCCCCAAACAATCGTTGCCGCACTTAAAACATAAGCCAGAACGAAAGGTTCTCGAGGCAGCGATCTGAATTTTCTGCTTAAGAAAAAACTCACAGTTAAAAATAAAAATCCGTAACCGGCATCACCGATAAGCATAGCAAAAAAAAGGCTGAATGATAATAAAAACCAAAAACTTATATCAAACTCATCATAACCAGGAACGGTTCCCATAAATTTAAATATCGGTTTCACGATTCCAATCCACCTAGGATTTTTAATTAAGGTCGGCACCTCTTGAGGATCCTCCGGTTCCTGGACCATCACTGCCCAGCCGTTTTTAGCTGCCGCTAGCTCAACTGCCTCTACTGATTGTTTAGGGCAAAATCCTTGCAAATAATAAATACCTTCCTTGAAACCTGCCCCAAACCGCACATGACCAAGCTCCAGACGCTTTAAAAGTTCTTTTCTGTAAATCTTTAAGCAGCTTCGATAGGTTGAGAACTCCCTTAATTGCTTCTCAACACTCCCGAGATCTCTTTTAAGGCCATGGATTTTTCTCTCTAAAGACTGTTGGCTTTCCTGAGGAATCCCTACCTCTAAAAAATCCAAACAATCATCATCCTTCGTGCCAATAAAAGCAATATAGACCTCTCTTCCTTTTCTAAAAATAATCTGAATCATTTTATCTTTGGGAATACGCTTTAATGCTCTGCTATTGCACCTATATAGTTTAACAAAGGCACCGACTCCTTTGAGTTTGTCTAAATCGTTGACTGAAGCATGTCCTAATTTTTTAACGAGCTCCAGGCGTTCTTCCAATTCTTTTAGTCTCCCAAGACACTGCTGGGTTTGTTGATTAAACCCAATAACCTCTTTAACAACTGAGGTAAGTACAATTACTGGAACATCCTTTCTTTGGTCAACCAAAGCGTCCATCAATGATGCTGCCTGATCAAGGAGGTTGATCTTATTCTCAAGAGAATCTATTCCACCGGCATGAGGCTTTTGAATATGCTTAATATGGACTAAGCCGGTTTTCCGCAACTCACAGAGAGCCTGGCTAAGATTCTTTTGATAAACCAAGACTGTGAGCTTTTTCATTTTAACAATCATGAATTAACTAATTCCTTTTTACGCTCCAATTTAGCTTTAGCAATCTTACCTCTAACTACTCCCGCGGTTTGTAATTCACCTAGATATATTTGAATAACTCGAATATTTTCTTTACTCTCAGGAATTTTTACTTTCTCAAACAAATTTACCCTTTGAGTGGCAATCCTTAGCTCCTCTTTTAAAATCTCCATCTGCTGATGATAAATTAACATCTTTGCTTTTAGGATTATCGTTTCTTTTAAGGCCTCAATAGCAGAATCAACCCATAATGGGGTAAGTAATAAGTCGTATTCTTTCTCGCTAAAATCAACTCCTGAAAAAACCGGTATATCTATTCCGGCAACGTTATCAGTAACAGTTTTTATCTTAGCTACCTTTAAAAATTCCTCAACAGGAACTTCTTGAGCAAAAACATCAACCCAGCGCAAGACCTGATTTCTTAAACTCTCTGTCTGACCGGCTAAATCTTTAATCGCCTGATACAATTTAATAATTTCAAGCTGAAACTGCTTTTTCTTTAGAATTAGCATCGGCAGATAGCGCCTGAACCTGACTAAAGATTCCTTTTGACCTTTCAATTCATTCTTAGTTAGTCTAATCTTACTCATCGTTTATTGGAAAGCTGTTTAGGCCAGAATTCATCTAATAACTCGCTGCGGAAAGATGTTTCCTTAGGTTCAAAACAATCAGCCAGAATCTTCCAGCCTTGATCGAGTGCATCTTCTAAAGATATTTTTACTGATAGGTCCATCATCTGAGATTCAAACAACTTACCATATTTAAGAAGTTTTTTATCCCACTCGCTCATCCGAAAGCCCATGGCTCGTTTCTCTTCACTTTCTCGATATTGAGCATATAGCTGGATCATCCCATCCATAATCGCCCGATGGTCTTTTCGACTCTTATCGTTAACTTGCTGTTTTAAGCGGCTTAGAGAACCAAAAGGTTCGATCCGCCCGCCGCGTAAATAAAACTGACCCTCGGTAATGTATCCGGTATTATCGGGAACCGGATGAGTTACATCATCTCCAGGCATCGTAGTCACCGCTAAAACCGTGATTGAGCCGGCGTTTTCAAAGTCAACTGCCTTCTCATACCTTCTGGCTAGCTGAGTATAAAGATCTCCGGGATAACCCCGATTTGAAGGAACTTGCTCCATGGTAATGGCAATCTCCTTTAAAGCATCGGCAAAGTTAGTCATGTCAGTAAGAAGAACTAGGACATCTTTTCCGGCCAAAGCAAATTTTTCAGCCACGGCTAAGCTTAAATCCGGCACCATTAATCCTTCGACTACCGGATCAGAAGCAGTATGCACAAAGAATATCGAACGGGAAAGAGACCCGGCTTCTTCTAAAGTATTTTTAAAAAACATATATTGATCAAACTTAAGACCAATCCCCCCTAAAATAATCATGTCTACTTCAGCCTGCATGGCAATTCTAGCTAACAATTCATTGTAAGGCTCACCGGACACTGAAAAAATCGGCAGCTTCTGAGAAACCACCAAAGAATTAAATACATCAATCATCGGGATATTCGTCCGAATCATCCGTTCGGGAATTATTCTTTTAGCCGGATTAACTGCTGGCCCGGAAATTTCAATTAGGTTCTCAATCAAGGCAGGTCCTTTGTCGCGAGGTTGACCTGAACCGTCAAATATTCTTCCCAGCATATTTTCCGAAAAGGCAACTTGCATCGGATGCCCTAAGAACCGCACCTCATCTTTAGTAGAAACCCCTCGACTTCCTGAAAAAACCTGTAAAGATACAATGTCTCCTTCCAATTTTATTACCTGAGCCAAAGATGACCTGCTAGCGCTTCGTACTTCAGCTAACTCCTCATAGGCAATTCCCTTAGCCTTTACAGTGATAACATTTCCGGAAACACTCAGTATTTTATTATGAACTTTTTCCATCTTTACCCATTTTGGTTTCAACAAACTTTTCAATCACCTGTTCTTGCTGCTTAAATTCGGCTGACTCTTGCTGTTTATAATTCAAATCAATAAATAACTGCCTTAACTCATAAAAAAAGTTACGGGCTTTTTCTTTATGCTCAAATTCAAACTCTTGATCTAATAGATTACAAAGTTTAGCAAAAACATATTTTTGCCGACCTAGGCTAGTTGCAGCATCCACCTCATCAAAACCATTCTGTTGCAAATAAACATTATCAATAAACTCTGCCTTTAAATGGAGAATAAAGTCTTCCATCGAAGTTCCTTCTTCGCCAACTACTTTCATCATCTGAGCAACCTCATTGCCGCTGGCTAATATAGCTTTAGCTTTTTTAACTAACTCCGAATCGATAAAACCCTGATAGCGCGACCAACTAGTCAGAGGGTCGATTGAAGGAAACCGACGAGCATTAGCTCGATCGCGAGAAAGACCATGAAAAGCACCAACCACCTTAAGCGTTGCTTGAGTAACCGGCTCTTCAAAATTACCTCCAGCCGGAGAAACGGTTCCGCCAATAGTCAAACTCCCTTTTTGACCATTTCTCAATTTAACTACCCCTGAGCGTTCATAAAACTCAGCGATTCGAGACTCTAAATAAGCCGGGTAAGCTTCCTCACCGGGGATTTCCTCCAATCGTCCGGAAACCTCCCGCATAGCCTGAGCCCAGCGTGAAGTTGAATCAGCTAACAGCAAAACATCTAGGCCCATCTGACGGTAATACTCACCTAGAGTTGTAGCAGTATAAACTGAAGCATCACGGGCTGAAACTGGCATTGAAGAAGTATTACAAATTATAATCGTACGCTCAATTAATGGTTTATTAGTCCGCGGGTCAACAAGCTCAGGAAACTTTCTTAAAGTCTCAACTACTTCTCCAGCTCTTTCACCGCAAGCAGCCACGATAACCACATCTATCTCAGCATAGCGACTAGTAAGCTGCTGAAGAACAGTCTTTCCCGAACCAAAGGGACCGGGAATACAAAAAGTTCCGCCTTTGGCCACTGGAAATAAACTATCTATTATCCGAGCCTTGGTAATCAATGGTTCCTGAGGAGTAAGTTTTTCAAGATAAGCAAAAATAGGAATCTTTATCGGCCATTTAAACACCATAGTCAAATCTATAATTTCACCATTAGGGCTTTTTAATTTAGCAATCGTATCTTTGGTTTTATAGCTGCCTTCGGCGGCTATTTCCTCAACCGTATACTCATCATTAAGATAAAAAGGCACCATAATATAATGTTTAAATATCCCTTCCGGAACAACACCTAAAATGCTGCCTTTGGTTACTTTAATTTTTTTAGCCTTAACCAAAGGTTTGAACTCCCATTTCTTATTTGAATCCAAAGCCTCGATTTGCAAACCCCGGGGAAGGAAAAAACCGCACTTTTTGGCTAACTCCGGCAAAGGATTTTGCAGCCCGTCGAAAATCTGGCCCAAAAGCCCAGGACCTAGTTGAACCGAAAGCATCTGACCGGAAAATTCTACTCTATCTCCAATTCGTATCCCTTTAGTGTCTTCAAACACCTGCATATAGGCACTGTCTCCGTTTATTTTTATAACTTCAGCCATCAAACGCTCAGTAGATGAAGCCTTTCCTTTAGGCTCACCTAGCAAACAATAGCCGACTTCGTTTTGAACAATATCGCTATCGCATTCAACAGTAATCATATTGCCCTGAACAAGAGTAATTTTTCCCAAACGCTGGCTCATAGTTTCACCCCAGTCAATTGATCAAAGCGAACAGTGCCTTTTCCTTTATCAAAACTAAAAATTCGCTCTACAATTTGTAATTTTAAAAAATATAAAATAAGACTGGCTAAATCAAAGTTATGTTCTAAGGCCCTTTCTTCAATAAACTTCCACCTAAGTTCAAGCAAATTAATTTCAACCTCTAGTGGCTGCCCGGAGATAGCCTTAGCTATTTCCGCTTTGGGTTGATAGCTTTTATTTTCCTTTTTAGCTTTTCGCACTAAAGCAATCTCGTTACGCAGGGCTTTCTCAAAACTCCCATAATCACTTAAAACTTGTGGCCCGCCGCTAGTTTCAAAAAAATCATCAATATCTATCCGACTGATAACTTTAAACTCCGGATCGGTTAACCACTTCTTAGCCTCTTCCAAAAAAGAGGCTCGGTCAGTCTGGGCTTTTTGATTGAATTGAAGGCTGGGCAGCTGAGATACAAAATAATAATATTTATCCATTATTTAGTATCAAGCATTGCGCCGATAGCCGGGTTTAGAAAACTTCTCAAAGCTTCCCCAATAGTTTCATCAGTAAAATCATAATACAAATCCTGACCCTTTATACCGATGCGAAATCCCCTATTGATATTTTTATTAATTTTTATT
This sequence comes from Candidatus Omnitrophota bacterium, assembly GCA_021735655.1. Lineage (NCBI taxonomy): Bacteria > Pseudomonadati > Candidatus Omnitrophota > Candidatus Omnitrophota bacterium. Next base: position 90,080 of record JAIPGM010000006.1, read on the forward strand.
TCTATTTTTCCCTTAGCCTTAGCTCTTAACTCTTCATCGAGCAAACTTTCCAATTTCCGTTTGTCTTGCTCGCTTACTAAAACTTCCAAGGCCACTTCTTTATCCTTGGTCCAATTCTCGACTATTTTTACAATCAGTTTAGCCATAAACTCCGGTTTGAGCTCTCCGGCTACTTTCTGCTTAAGCAACCCCGCCAGCAAACCATTAACTTCGTTTTTAAGGCTTAGTAAGAAATCTCTGGCCGCCTGCTTTAAGGCATCCTCAGTATTAGCTTTAAGCTTACTGGCTTGAGCTTTACCTTGTGAAACTATATTTTCAGCCTCTCGCTCAGCCTTCTCGATAATTGTATCTGCTTCAGCCTGAGCCTTAGCCACCATATCTTTAGAGATTTTTTGAGCCTCATCCAGCCCATCTTTTTTAATTCTAGCAATTAGACTATCCAGTTTTATATCCATAGGATCGTATTATATCGGCTCCCTGAAAAAAGAGCAAATTGTTTATTTTAACCCCTTAAGACTTCCTCAGCTGCAGCCAAGTAATTTTTCTTAGCTACTATTGGCCTACCAACCACAAAATAATCGACCTTATTTTTAAGGGCATCGGTTACTGTAGCCACCCTTTTTTGATCATCACTAGTTTTCTTTGGTCTTATCCCCGGAGTTATCGTAATCAACCCAAACTTTTGCTTTATTTTTTTTGCCTCCCAAACACTACAAACCACGCCGTCAACTCCAGCTTGTTTAGCCACCTTAGCTAACTTTAAAACTTTATCAATTGAGCTCTGTTTGGAAGTTAATTCGGTAACTCCAATAACTAAAGGCGCTCTCTTTTTTTTGCGCCGAGCCTCTTTCTTAATCTCTCGCTTTAAAAAACTTATTGCTTCTTCTCCGGCCTTTAAGTGTACTGTAAAAGCCCAAACTCCCAAATCAACAAAAGCCTTGGCCGTCTCAACCATGGTGTTCGGGATATCATATAGCTTAAAATCTAAAAAAACCTTAGCGCCTCTTTTAGCAACCGCCTTAACAATTTTTGGCCCAAATCTAGTATAAGCAATTAAGCCAATTTTAAATATTTTAACTTTCGGAGAAAGCACTCTAATTGCTTTCCTTATCTGACTTTGCGAAGTTAAATCTAAAGCAACAATTAGTTTACTCCAAGGTCTAGACAATTAATCCTCCTTTTAAACTTTTTAAATCTTTTAACTTCTTTCTCTCCAGATATTTTTTTAACCCAGCAAGAATATTTTTAGCGGCGTTAGGCTCAACTAAATTTACTGTCCCTAAACTTACTGCGTCGGCGCCAGCTAAAATAAACTCTACTACATCACTAGCTGTTTCAATGCCTCCACCACCGATGATCGGTATCTTTACATTTTTGGCTACCTTCCAAACTCGGTACAAAGCCATTGGTTTGATTGCTCTTCCCGAGTAGCCTCCGTAGATATTCCCTAAATACGGCTTTTTGGTTTCAATATTGATAGCCATCGAGAAAAAAGTATTAATTAGAGCTACTGCATCAGCGCCACCGCTCTTAACCGCCTTAGCAACCTCAACAATATCGGTTACCTCCGGGGTAATTTTGACAATCAAAGGTTTTTTAGTTAATTTTCGCAAAGCCTTAGTTAGCCTATAAGTACTTTGGGGGCTTTGGGAAACTAATTTTTTCAACTGTAAATTAGGACAAGATAAATTTAATTCAAAAGCACAAATGCCCTTTTGTTTATCAAGCTTCTTTAAGCACTGCGAATACTCTTGATCCGAAAATCCTCCAATGCTAACAATACACTTAGTGGCTAACTTGTTGATTAAAGGGAGTTTTTCTTTAATAAATACATCAAGGCCGGGATTTTCAAGGCCGATCGAATTCATTACCCCAAATTCGGTTTCATAAATCCTTGGCGGTGGGTTACCTTCTCGAGCAGAAAGAGTTATGGTCTTGGTCGTAATTGCACCAATGGCCTTAAAATCGGCTAATCGTTTTAATTCTTCACCATAGCCAAAGGTTCCTGAAGCACATACGAAGGGGGTATCCAAAACCAATTTGCCTAATTTTACCTTTAAATTCATCTGATATATTGTATTCTATATTCCGGTATTTTTCAAATAATACTTTTCCTAGGCTTGAATTTATATATATTTAAGCGTATACTAATATCCGAAGTAAACAAATTTCTCCTACTCTAAATCTATCATTAAAATAAAATGAAAGATTTAAACCAATACTTACAAAATATCACTATCGCCAAAAATGAGCTTATGGAAAAATCATCCGACGAGACGTTTCGACGGAGGCCAACTCCGATATGCCCTATTACCGTAGAGATACCTCGCGTTAGGCAACAAGGGAAGGAAAGTCTATGTTAATATCGAAAAATCGACGATTCATTTTTATACATATTTATAAAAACGCAGGCACAAGTATAACGAAAGCTCTTATGCCATTTACTATGAATAAATTGCAACGTAGTAGATTGGGTCAACAATTAAAAAGGCTCCACATACCATATTTCGAACCGCGGTCTTATCCAACCCACATCAATGCTTCAGAACTTATCACAGAAATAGGAAAAAATGTTTTTAATTCCTTTTTCTCTTTTGCTATTGTTCGGAACCCTTGGGATTGGCAAGTCTCGCTTTACCATTATACGCTAAAAGACACCAGCCATTTTCAGCACCAACTATTCAAAAACTTCAGAAACTTTGACGAATACATCAGATGGCGGTGTGCGGAGGAAGTTAGATTTCAAAAAGATTTTATCTATTCAAAAGATGGCACGCTGCTTGTAAACTTTGTAGGCAGATTCGAAAAGATAGATACTGACTTTAAAACCATATGCTCCCACATTGGAGTTTCGGCATCACTCCCAAAACTCAATGTTTCTAATACAAAGCCCTATCAACAATTCTACAACGAAGAAACAAAAAATCTTGTAAGGCAAACCTTCGCTGCCGATATCGCTCTTTTTGGATACGACTTTTGAAAAAGATAGGTCATCAAGTAACGATGGGGTTGCTCAAACAATATCTTTTATATTGAAAACCGGACCGTCTTTGCAAACCTTTCTGTAGCCTTGTTTTGTTTTGATAACGCAAGCGCAACAAATACCTAAACCACAACCCATAAACTGTTCAAAAGAAACTTGGCAATTAACTTTAGGGTACTTTTTTAAAACCTTAGCTATCTCAAAAAGCATCTCTTTAGGACCGCAAGCAAAAACAGTAGTTTCTTTAGCTAGTTTGGTACCTTTCAAAACAGTTTCTAATAAATCGACCACAGTTCCTTTTTTGCCGCTGGAACCATCATCAGTAGAAACATAACTCTTAAACCCTAGTTTTTTAAATTCAGCCTCTGCCACAATGTCCTTCTTGGTTTTTGACCCAAGAAGAACTTTATTGTCTCCCTTGGGAAGCTTTTGAGCCAAATAAACTAAAGGGGCAACGCCAATTCCTCCGGCCAGAAGAATGCTTTGTTTCTTCTCTCTGGCCACCCTCTTTCTGCTTAACTTAAAGCCTTCCCCTAGGGGGCCAATCATATCTAAAGCTATGCCTTTTTTGCTTTGGGAAAGTTTTTTTGTTCCGCGGCCGCGCACTCTAAAAAGCACTTTCGTTTTACCTTTTTCAATCTTATGAATACTAAAAGGACGTCTTAGAATTACTGATTCAACCTTTATGTGTAAAAACTGGCCGGGCTGGGCCACTTTAGCCAGATAGGCAGAGGAAAAGCTCATCAAAAAAATATCACTTTTTATCTTTTTAATCTCCTTAACCTTTACTTTAAATTGTTTAGCTTTGTGATTCATGCCGTTTCATTCTATCAAGAAACTTGTGTTTTCTCAATCGCTTTTACTAATTTATCCGGAATAACAACTTCAGCCTCAAGCAACCCACGCAGAGAGTTTCCAATATACACCTTGTCAGCTTCGACAAAATCTTTAAGATACAAAACCTTCTCTTTGGCCCTTTCTTTTTTTAAAAGATGTTCACGAAGAACTCCCGGAAGCAAACCAGATTTTAAAGCTGGGGTATAGAGCTGCCCTTTTTTTAAAATAAATATGTTACTTATCGCGCCTTCCGTTAATTCTCCCCTGGTATTTAAAAAAATTACTTCAAAAAATCCTTTCCGGCTAGCCTCAAGCCTCTCTTGATCGTAAAGTTTACGCTTAGTTGTTTTGTGATACAAATAGACATCGCTAGAATCTGTTCTTGACCGGGATATCTTAACCTTAACCGGGCAAACTATTTTTTTCAAAAGTTCCTTTCTAACCCTAACCTCTCCTTGCAAGGAAACCGATAATCTAACCTTAAACTCACCGTTGGCCGTAGAAGTCACCTTTTCTAGCTGGTCTTTAGCCTTTCTTATGTCTAAGGGCACTAAAAAATACTCACTTGATTTTTTTAATCGGGCTAGATGCAGCTTTAGAAAATGATAGTTGCCGTTAACCAACAAAAGAGTTTCTATCAACTCGAATTTAGCAAGCCCCTCAATAAAAAATTTAGTCTTCAGTAAAGCTTCTTCATATTCAGAACTGCCGACTGAATCGTAAACCACTCCACCGCCAATACCAATTTCCCCTCGCTGTCCTTCCAAGCTAAGTGTTCTTATTGCTACATTAAAACAACTATCTCTTTGAGGTGAAATATAACCAATAGCCCCAGTATATACGCCGCGGGGTTCTTTTTCCAACTCATGAATCAACTGCATAGTTTTTATCTTCGGAGCTCCGGTAACTGAACCACAGGGAAAAAGAGCCGAAAACAATTCTTTCTGCTTAAGGTTATTCTTGAGTCGCGCTTGAATAGTTGAGGTCATTTGATAAAGAGTACGGTGCTTTTCTATTTCAAAAAGTCTCGTTGCTGACACCGAGTCGGCAACTCTTCCTAAATCATTACGTAATAGATCAACAATCATTATATTTTCAGATTTTATTTTATCGCTTTTTGTTAAACTCGTCCTTAGTCTTTCATCCTCCAACAAAGTTAACCCTCTCTTGATAGTCCCCTTCATTGGCCTAACAATTATTTTTCGATCCTTAACCCTAAAAAAAAGTTCTGGTGACAAAGAAATAACCTTATTACTTCCAGCGTTAATTACCCCGGCATAAGCGGTAGGCTGAGACCGGCGCAAATCAAAATAGCAATTTAAAAAGTCAACTTGCAAATCAAATTTAATCTTAAAAGTAAAATTAACTTGATAGGTTAGACCTTCAGCTAGATATCGCTTTATCTTATTTATCTGTTTTAAGTATTGCTTGCGACTGATATTCGCCCGTAGATTTTTTGCTTGGCCTTGACGTAATGGTTCAGAAAAAATTTCTGTCCGTTTACCCCGAGTCATCCTATCTTGGCCAAAGATGGTTTTTGGTTTTTTGCAAACCCCCAACCAAGCCAAAGGCTCGTTGCTCTTTTTAGTCAAAGAAGCAAGAGCTGGTTCTAAAAAATATCCAAACTCATAAGAAAAATAACCCGAAAGCCAATAACCTTTATCTAAATAATTCTCTATTTTATTAAAAAATTCATCTAGATCATCGTCACGATTAAAACTGACTATATCCACAAAATCAGAGAACAAAAATGAACCTTGGTTTTCCTTATCTAAACGTAGGCTCTCTAAAAACACATAGGGCGCATTTTGATTTTCTAATAATTTTCTTAGATAATCTTCGGAAAGTTGATCAAAGCTCATTCAAAGAAACCTTGCTTATTTCTTATTGCAGTTTAGAAGTTTTTAAAATGCTTTCAACGTCTTTCAACCAGTCTAAGGTATAACCGCCAAACAATTCGCTTAATTTTTTAATTTGATAGTGATATTTTTTAGCCAAATACACAGCTATTTCTTCTGGGATAGGCGCCTCTGGAGTAGGGCCAACTTTTTCCTGAAAACCCTCCGGTAAAAATTTCCTATCTGCGTTTACCCCCAAAAAATTTATACAGCCGCAACAAAATACCTTCCGGATCTCTTACTATCTCGTCAAAAAATCCTATAAAAATCTGCTCTTTAGAAAAATTAGCTTGCCAATTATCAATCACTTGCAAATACTCTGACACAATCTTGACGCTACCTTTTTCGATCATTCCAACCAGCTCACCTTGGGAATAGGTATTAACTCGGCGCCTGGCTTCCCTAGCTAAATGTTTAAGGTTTGACCATGTTCTATTGATAGGATTACGCAGAATATAGATAATCTTGACTTTCGGCATGATCTTGCTAATACGTTTAATCTCTTCAGGCTTGAGATTTGCATAGGTTGGACTGGCTTCACCGGTCACCTTTCCCTTGCCAAACTCAAATAAACTAGCGCACCATTCGTCGTCATATTTTCCAAAAAAATATCGGAAATCCCAAAGCATACTTTCCCAAGAAAACCAACCTATATTTCCCTTAATTCTCTGTATGAGGAGTTTTCTTAAGGCTTTACTTAATCTATCTGTACCAATAAACCTAGCAAGAAACCTACCGCGGACTGATCGACAAATAGGTTGATAAAATTCCGCCCGATTAAAATAATGAAGTTCTTTTAGCGGCGGCATCCAAATATCGGGGTGTTGCTTTAAATTTCTCCTTAACCAAGAGGTCCCCGACTTCATTGCTCCAATTACTAAAAAATCTGGAAACATCTAGCACCCCTTTATCTTATCTTCTTGGTTGCTATATTTCTTTCGACAATAAATAAGATACAAATTCCTTATATAAATTAAAACTCCACAGGATTGTCCAGCAATAAAAACTGGATCCCGTCGATAAATAGCATAAAGAAGTAAAATAAACCCTCCGGCGATGCTACAATACCAAAAAGCAACCGGGATAACACTTTGTTTTTTACGCTCTGAAGCCAACCATTGGATAAAGAATCTCATAAAAAAAAGAAACTGGCCTAAAAGACCCACGGCAATCCAAACGGTTTCAGCGCTGGTATTTAACTTCATATTTAATCAACCTTTTTTTAAACCAAACAACACCCCAAAGATCAAAAATCCCCGAAAGCATTCTCTTAGTTGTGCTATACTTTGAAACTCCAAACAACCGGCCTCGATGGTTAACCGCAACTTCTTTTATTGAAAATCCTTTACTCCGAACTAAAAGATTAAAAAATCTATGAAAATGATCAAATAAAGGTAAGCTGTTTAATATTTCTTTTTTAAATAGGCGCAGGGAGCAACCAGTGTCTTGACTAATATCGCCAAGGGTTAACCAGCGAAAAAATTTAGCTACCGAAGAAGCTATTTTTCGATTAAAACTATCCTGTCGATTTTTGCGTACCCCGGTAACAAAATCAAATTTGTCTTTAAACTCTATCAGCTTAACAATCTCACTAGGCGGGTTCTGCCCATCAGAGTCCAAAGTTATAATCCATTCACCGCGCGAAACATTAAAACCGGCAGCTAAGGCCGCAGACTGACCCCGATTTTTATTAAACGAAACTACTCTTATTCGTTCATATTGTTCAGCTAAACCTTTTAAGACTTCTAACGATGAGTCAGAACTGGCATCGTCCACGTAGACAATTTCATACTCACAACGCATCTGCTGCATAACTTCTTGAAGCTCTTTTTGCAATGGCGATAAACTTTCAGCTTCGTTTAGCACTGGAATAACTACTGAAAACTCCATCTATTCGCTCGACTCCCTTTTATCAACAACCATTAAGTAAATTTCATAATACTCATCTTTGGAGTATTTATATAAAGCCTTCTTGGCTATATTGGTGCGCTTGGCCTCTACGTTGTGGCGAGGCAGAATTTTCCCTAATTCATCCGGCACATCATACCACCAAACATCGCCCCAGATAAGCAGTATTTTATCAAAGTTCTCAGAAACCTCAAAAGGAATCCGATGAGTTAAAACCAGAGAATCCTTAAATTGTAACTTAATATCAGCAGCAACTGAGGTGTCCGGTGAAAGAACCAAACCTCTATCAAAACCTTCTGCCCTTATTTCTTTAGATAGTTCAGCGATTGGATAATGCAAACGTTTATAACCAAAGGTATCCGGAAACAACACGCAAATAGTAAGCATAAAGATCAACATGAAAGCAGAAAAAATAATCAACCAGCTGTAAACTTTAACCCGTAATTTAGAGACCACCTTGCCTTTAAGGCGCGAAAAAAGATAGGTCGGGAAAAGAAAAAATATTAACTGAAGCCACCTCTCTTCAAAATCAACTATTTTAAAAATCAAAACCCAAAGAACAGTAATCACAATCGCTGAAATGAAAAAACGCTCAAGCAGTTGTTTAAATTGGTTCTCAGCTAAATTAAGCAACCGGTTTTTTGTAAAGGCCTTCGGAAAAAATATTACAAAGATTACACAAAATGGACCAAGAATAGCTAATAGACAGATCAATAAATCCAAAAGCCCTTTTGTTTTCTCGACATCAATTTGCATCTCAGTTAAGCGTAAAGTCGCTTGCTGAAAATTTAAAGCAACCCAAGCAAAGTGCCCAGCCGAAATGCAAACAGGTATAATCAAAACTAAAAGCATTCTTTTATCTAAAATAGTTTTTCTAAACCCTTTTAAACTAAAAGCACTAAATAAAAGAGCTAAAATAAAAATTAAGTAATTATATTTAGACAAAATACCTAATCCTACGCAAACCGCAAGTACCAAATAGTGTTTTGTTGCTCTGGTTTCAACCAGTCTCAAAAAAATGAAAAAAGTTATTGAGCACAAGCTTAAAGCAAGAATAGCATGGGTAAGTTGATGCATTGATTGCCAACCATAAGTATAGGTAACTAGAAGAGCTGAGGAAGCTAAGATTGCTCGTAAATTATCTTTTAAGATAATCTGCGCGCTTTTGTATAAGAAAAAATAGATTAGAACAAACAGGCTATTCTTAAATATAGCTAAAGAAAATATATTCAGCCCAAAAATAGAAAAGAATACCTTTTGAACCCATTCATAAAGTGGTGGCTGCGACCCATAGCCAAAACTTAACTGCTGTGAAAAAAGAATCTGTTCGGCCTCATCAAACTCTAGAGAGTTAGAAATAAAAACTCTAACTAAGGTATGCAGCAAAAAGTACCCAATCAGCACAAAAAGGAACTTTCTTTCAGTCTTTAAACCTGTCCACCAACTCTTAATTCTAATCATGGCTTCCATAAAGTTTAATCATTTCTGACATTTAGAACAAAAACAGGTCCCTCTCCCGGCAAGGCATATTTTCTTAATCGGAGTCTTGCAAACCAAGCAAGGCTGGCCCTTGCGCCCATAGACCTTAAGCCGCTTCTCCATACCGCCTTTATCTCCACTTAGATCTCGATAGGAGTCTACCGAAGACCCCTTGTACTTTATCCCTTCCTTTAACACTGAAATTATTTTTTCACCGAGAACTTTCACCTCCTTAGCTTTTAAACTACTGGCTGACCGCTGAGGGTCTATTTTTGCTAAAAATAAAGCCTCCTGAGCATAAATATTGCCAATGCCGGCAATCACTGTTTGATCTAGAAGTAATGATTTAATTTTTGTTTTCTTTTTCCTAAAAATCTCCTGAAACTGCTCCGAGCTCAAGACAAACGGCTCTGGCCCCAAACTTTTTATAAATGGCAACTCGCGCCAATCCTTAAGCAGCTTCAGCTGTCCCAAGACTCTTTGATCCATATAGTTTAAAAACTTCCCATCCGAAAGCTTAAAACTAACCCGCGCCTTTTCCTGCTCCGGGCCATAAATAAGCCAGCCAGCAATACGCAGATGAATAACTAAAAACTTATCTTTCCGAAATTCTATTATTAATAATTTGCCACGGCGAATTATTTTCTTAACTGATTCACCAACGATACCTTTTTTGAACTTTGCAGGGGTTGGCTCTTTGATGACTGACTTTTTTCTTACCTTTACCGCAACAATTGTTTTATTAAGAATAGTTTTAGTTAGGTCTTTTTTGATGGTTTCAACTTCTGGTAATTCAGGCATGGCAATCCTCCATAAATAACCCTACTTACTTCAGGCAATACTTTTATGCCCCGGCACTTCCTATATTTGTCTTATATTAACACTATCCATCAATAAATGGTATAAAAATCTGATTTTCGATTCCATCACTGCCCTACCAAAATGTTTTTAATACAATAAAACCAACTTTGAACTCGCTTGAAAGTGCAACATTAACGATTCGCAAGTACGCTAGACACAAACAGGAGCAATTTCGACAGATAATGCAATAGATTTTCGTAGGTAAAAAACTATTTTACGTTTGTTATCTAGCGAAAACTGATCTTTTAATCAACATGCCCTAAGGCTTGAATATGCCTGGAATAATTCACTAAAATGAGTTAAAATAAATAAGGAGATGATACGATAATTGTTCAATGATAGTTGGTGAAAACTCTGGATTATCAGTAGAATAAATAGATAGTCACAGAGTAGATAGGTTATAGGTTGTATTGTTTTTCTGGGGCTTAATTGACCCCGTAAAGGA